>JAVBRW010000150.1:0-4090 GCA_031547475.1 Planctomycetota bacterium | reverse complement strand
CGATCCCGAACGCTACGAATCGGCGGAAGCGTACCAGATGCTCATGGGGCTGGCGGCCATCGGCTCCGGCGGCTCTCAAGGGCTGGGGCTGGGGAACGGCGTGATCACCGAACTCGATCTGCTGCCGGAAATGCACAACGATTTCATCTTCGGCGTCATCGCCGAGGAAGGCGGCTTCGCCGCCGCCGCCAGCCTGATTCTCCTGTTCCTGGTCATTTCCCTCATCGGCCTCCATATCGCCGGGCAGGCGGTTGACCGGTTCGGGCGTCTATTGGCAGCCGGCGTGGCGGTCATCATCGGCTGGCAGGTTATTTTGAACATTTACGTCGTCACCGGCATGTTTCCGACCACCGGCATCACTTTGCCGCTGATCAGTTACGGCGGTTCGTCGCTGGTTATCACTTGTTCAATGGTGGGCATGGTGCTGAATGTAAGCCAGGCGAGGCCGACGCTGGATAAATTGGAAAATCCGGACAGGATTTAGGGTTGGGTGTTGAAACGGATGAACGGCTATTCGCCTACATCGGCCAATATGGTGGAAATCAATTTTTGCGAATATCTGCCGCCTTCCGCGATCAACTTGTCGGAAAATGGCTTCATTTGGGGAATAATGCCCAATTCCTTCGCCCAAGCCAGCAGGCCGAGCAAACCAATAACACGAAGCCCGGACCGCTTCGCAATTTTCCGGGCGCGCAAATCATCAAGACATACCCGAGTGATTTTTCTCTCCAAAGCGAGTTGAATAACCTCCGCCTCCCCCCGCCCAATCGACAGATCGGCAAAAGGCGAAAGGGAAGAAGCCAACGGCTCGACCGCCAACCATTTGGGATTGATGGCTGTTCGGTTTCGGGATATTCCGGCATCCAACTCGGTGCGCACGGCGGCGGGGCATATAAAACGGCAAGGCAATCGCTCCGCAACATGCAGGGCGTCGATTTTGTCGAGAAGGATCAACGGCCCGGTGTTGATGGCAATGCAGTCATTTTCCACGCGAACGCTCCATCCTGGCGAGTTCCAGTTCGTCATCCGCGTCATCGGGGCCAAGGTTGGTCATAGGATAGCCGTGCCGGGGCAACTCGTACAGAAATGAGGCTTTGTCCATTCCGCAGATCCCGGCAGCCTGGCCTGCGGTCACCTTCCCGTCCAGCCAGAGTTTCGCCGCCAGGGTGAACTTCGTGGTATCAATGAACTCCTGAGAAGTCATGCCGGTAACGAGCAGCACATCTTCGTCAAAAGGCACTGTCAACGACGAGGGACTCATGACCTCACCTCCGGTAATTACAAGATAATCATTGCCATACCAACGCGTCCATGCTTTACTATACCTGTCATCCAGCCATTTGCAACACGCAAACGCTTCACCACAACGAGGGGAAAGATCCGCCGGGATAGTTTTCTCCCAGTGATCTTCACGTAAACATGACAGTATGTGGTAGCGTTGTTTACAGGGGAGATTTTTCTCTTTACAGAAAGGTGGATCATCATGCCCAACATGCCCGCTCCGTTTGCCGCCAGCCTGGACGGCAAGAAGTTGACCAAATACGATCTTATCCAGGCGGTGCGAACCGACATCATCGGCGAACTCGAGGCGATTTTCCTCTACGACGCCCACGCCAACGCCTCGGACGACCCGGTCGTCAAGGCGGTGCTGGCCGAAATCCGCGACGAGGAACGCGCCCACGTCGGCGAACTGATGACGCTCCTCAAATACCTGGACGCCAACGAAGCGGGCCACCTGCTGGACGGCGAGACGGAAGTGAAGGAAATGATGGAAAAACTGGGCATCAGCCCCGCCGCCACGGCCGGCGACGGCGGCGCCACCATCGGCAGCCTGAAGTAGAAGCGGGCGAAACGTTTTTTTCCATCAACCCAACATTCGGAAGGAGCAAACCATGCGTTACCTTATGAGAGACGGCGCCCCGCTCACGCCGGGGCAGTGGGAACAGATAGATAAAGCGGTGGTGGCGCAGGCCAAAAACGCTCTGGTCGGCAGGCGGTTCCTCAGCCTGGTCGGGCCCCTCGGCGGGCAGGCGCAAACCGCCCAGCTCGACACCATGTCGGACATTCCTCCGGCCGGGGCCGATTTCTGGGGCGCGGGCGACAGCGAATCCGTCGCCGTCGCCGCCCGGCGCTGGCTGGAAATCGTCACCATTTACAGCGATTTCCTCATTTCCTGGCGCGATGTCGAAAACGAGAACGGCGCCGGCGTCCAGGCCGCCATGGATTCGGCCATCAACTGCGCCCGCCGCGAGGACGATTTGATTCTTTACGGCGACAAGGACAAAAACATCCCGGGCCTCCTCACCGCCCCGGGCGCCAACCAGCTCCCCATCGGCGAATGGAACGATGGTGAAAACCCGATGCAGGACGTGGCGAAAGCCCTTGGCGTCCTGACGGACAAGGGCCACGCCGGACCGCGCGCCCTGGTGGTGGCGACCGACCTGTACGGCAAACTCCACCGCATCCAGGCCGGCACCGGCATGATGGAAATCGATCGGGTGAAAAGTTTGGTGGAAGGCAATCTGTTCGTCAGCCCCCGCCTGACCAAGGGCAAGGCGGTGCTCGCCTACACCGATCCGCAGAACATGGATCTGGTCGTCGGCCAGGACATGATCACCGCCTATATGGGGAACGAGAAAATGGATCACGCGTTCCGCGTCATGGAAACCGTGGTGCCGCGCATCAAACGGGCGTCGGCCATCGCCGTGCTCGGATGACGCGGATTTTTCCGTATTTTCAAAAAACTCCCGCCCTTGCCGGCGGGAGTTTTTTCGCGGCTTCCCTTGCCCGCCGGCGATTCATACAATACGCATTAGTTGAAGCTTCGGTTTTAGAACTGTGAAGAACGTACCGATCATCGGTAGGGGCGGCCCGCGGGGCCGCCCGCGTTTCGTAAACGAATTCCTTGTGCCGAAACCAATTCGTCATTGAAACGCGGGCGGCCACAAGGGCCGCCCCTACCGGTGAACGGTGTGTTTTTTGTAGACAGACAGGCATATTTCATGGAGCAGCCAGCTCGTTACCTCCAAGCCAGTTCGACCCAGCCGGGCGCATTGGGCATTATCCACGCCTACGCGGACGACGCCGTCCTGGCCGAACGCCTCGACCGCCGCCTGGCACGCAAAAGGAACGGCGCGCTTTTCGAAAGCGCGCTGGCGAAAGGAGAATTGCGCTACGGCTGGCTGGCCGGCGCCGGAGGCGAAAGCATCGACGAAGTGATGCTGGCCAAGCCGGCGCCCGGCTTTCGGGTGTTGATGACTCACGGCGGCGCCATGGTGCGGCGGGCGGTGACCGGATTCCTCCACGACAGCGCTTTCGCGAAAATGGACGTGGACAGCCTGCGGGATGAGGTCGTCGATCCCCTGCTCTCCTCGGCCGTGACCCAAACCCAGGCGGCCGCCATTCTCGAAGCGCGCGAAAATGCGCGGGCGGGACTGCCGGCGGACATCCCCCCCCGCCTCCTTCTCACCCACCGCATCCTGCTCGCCGGCCCGCCCAACGCGGGAAAAAGCAGCCTTTTTAACCGGCTCGCCGGCTACGACCGCGCCTTCGTCCACGAAGAGGCGGGCGCCACCCTCGACGTGGTGGACGAGTTGATCGATCTCGGCGGTTTCGCGGTTCTGCTGGGCGATCTGCCGGGGTTCCGCCCGGATGCCGGCGGGCTGGAACAAGCGGCGTGGTCCAAAGCGGCGGAACGCCTCGGCCTGGCCGAAGCGGTGCTGTTCGTCGTCGACGGTTCGCGGCCGTGGGACAGCGCGGCCGACCGCGCGGCCGAGGCGATTGCCCCGTTTGCCGGGCGGCCCATCCTGGTGGTGCTGAACAAGGCGGACTTGCCCCTGGCGGTCGAAGGAACGCCGTGGGCAAGGCATTTTCCACAGGCGCGGGCGATCAGGGTGTGTTCGTTGCCGGAGGGCGATGCGGCGGAGAAAGCGGCGGCGGAAGCGCCGTTTCTTCTGTAAGTGGGCTTTTACACCGGTGTTACTTTGAAATTCGGTTTCCCATCCTTGACAAACGCACCGATCACCGGTAGGGGCGGCCCTTGTGGCCGCCCGCCTTTCAGTTGCGAATTTGGTTGCGGAACAAGGCTTTC
>JAVBRW010000381.1:0-9310 GCA_031547475.1 Planctomycetota bacterium | reverse complement strand
CCCCCCCCCCCCCCCCCCCCCCCCCCCCACCCCCCTAAACGTCATTCCGGCGGTAAAAACAGCCGCTGCATCCCTAACGGGAAGTTGAGCCGGAATCCAGCGGGATTGACACGGACGGCAGGATAAACCGGCACTGCCGCGCAGGAAAACCCCATTTTGCAAAACTCCAGTCATAACTATATATCTTCCCCGGCGAGGCTCCCCTTTGGAACGAATATACCTGACTCAGAGTAACGTCGGCATATAGACGCAGGAATATTGGAATCAATAATGCGGGACAATCATTTCAAACGGGGCGCGCGGCAATAAAAGCGGGCGGCCGTCGGGGCCGCCCGCCTCAATTTCCGGCAATAGAAACCGCTCTACTTCTTTTCCCCGCCGTTCAATCCGCCGCTCTCGGGTTGCAGAAGCGCGGTCAAATCCTTCCCCTGCAGCCCGACCTCTTTCATGAGCGTGTCCAGGAGCGGCGCCTGCGCGCGGTAGCGGAGAGCCGAATCCACCACCTGGTCGGCAAGGCTGCCGCCGCCGGACGGCGCATCGCCCGCGCCGGCGCCCGCCCCGCCGGGCAGGCCGCCGACCTGGATAATCTTGATCCCTTCGATGCGTTCCATCGGCTTGACGCTGGCGGCGATCAGCCCTTCCAGGCGTTCCAGAAGCTTTACCTTGACCTGCATGGAAATCTGGGCGTCGGACAGCAGATTGGCCGCCGTATTCAACGCCTGCTGGCCGGCCGCCTCGACCGAGTAGCGGATCTCGGCCGCCGCCGCCCGCGCCTTTTCCGCCTCCGCCTCGGCCTCGGCCGTGATGCGGACCTGATCGCCCTTGCCCCGCGCCTCGAGACGCATGGCCTCCGCCCGGTCGACGGCCGCCGCCTTCTCCGCCTCGGCCGAGACCCGGACGGCGATGGCTTCCCGCTCGGCCCGCTTGGCCGCGTCGATGAGTTCGATCTGTTTCTGGCGCTCGGCGATTTCCCGTTCCTTGGCGGTCACCACCTTTTCCTCCGCCTCGACGGCGGTGGCCCGGGCGGCGTCGGCGTCGGCCCGCGCCAGCGACTGTTCCTTCGATTTTTCGGCGACGGCGATTTCCCGCTCCTGGTTGGCCAGTTCGATGGACTTCTGCCTGCCGATGTTCTGCGTCTCGATGGCCCGTTCCTTTTCGATGCGCTCCTCCTCGACGGCGCGCTGGGCGAGGATTTTCGCCTGCTCGACCTTCTGTTCCGCCTGGATCTTGGCATTTTCCGCCTCGCGGCGCTTTTCCGACTCCTCCTTCATGATGGCGGCGTTCTGTTCGGCCTTGCGGATGGCGATTTCCCGCTCCTGCTGCATGCGGGCGTATTCCTCCTCCCGGTTGATTTCGAGAATCTGCTTGGCCGCCTCCAGGTTCTTGTTCCGGATCTGCACCGCCGTGTCCTGCTCGATGTCGTTCCGGATCTTTTTCCGGCGCTCGATTTCCTCGGTCAAACGGGTCAGGCCCTCGGCGTCGAAGGCGTTGTTCGGGTTGAAATATTCCTTCGACGTCTGATCGAGGCCGGTCAGCGACACCGATTCCAGCTCCAAACCGTTTTTCAGCAAATCCTCGGTCACCACCTGCTGCACCTTCTGGACGAAATCGACGCGCTTTTCATGGAGCTCGACCATGCTCATTTCGGCCGCGACCGAGCGGAGGGCGTCGACGAACTTGCCTTCCACCAGGTTTTTGAGCTCTTCCGGGCGCATCGTCTTGTTGCCGAGGGTCTGGGCGGCGTTGGCGATGGCCTCGGACGCCGGCTGGACGCGGACGTAGAATTCGGCCACCACGTCGACGCGCATGCGGTCGCGGGTGATGAGCGCCTGATCGTTGGCGCGGTTGACCGGCAGGCGGAGCGTGTTCATGTTGACCTGGATGATTTCCTGCAGGATGGGGATGCAGAGGGCGCCGCCGTTCATGATGACCTTCTGCCCGCCGAAACCGGTGCGGACGAAGGAAATCTCCTTCGACGCCCGCTTGTACAGCCGCACGCATATGAAGCCGATGATGAGCAGGGCGATGAGGCAGACGGCGGCGATGCCGATAATGGCGGTGAATTTGTCCATCATGATTTTCCCTTTTTCGATTGTGCGGTTCGTATTATTCCGATTCCGGTTCGGGATGGTTTATGGCGTAGAACAGGCGCCCGTCGTAGCGCACCAGCAAAAGCTTCCGCCCCGACGGCAGTTCGTCCTCCGGCCGGTCCGGCTCCACCATGAGGTAATGGGTGGTGCCGAACCGGTCGGTCGCCCTGGCCTGGGCGGGAAAGCCGCGCCTGGCCGCGCCGATGGTGATGACCGCCCGCGAGCCGACCAGCTCGTCCAGGCTGATGGCGGCGGTCTCGTCCTTCGGAATGAGCCGGGCGACAAAGCCGCCGGTCAGGCGCACCAGCGGCAGCGACAGCAGGACGGCGGCGACGGCGGCGATGTAGGCCGGCAGCATGGCGTCCACAAGCCACAGGCAAAGCGATTGCAGGCCGTAGCCGCAGATGACGAAGGCTGCCATGAAAATGACGATGAGGATGATTACCGGCACCCGGCCGATTTTCAGCCAGTAGAGGAATTTGGTGAACACGCCGACATCGACGTCGGAGCCGACCGGCATGTCCGGCATGGCCATCCCCGAATCCGGGGCGGCGATATCGATGTCGATATCGATGTCCGGGGTGTCGCCCAGCATGCCGCTCAGGTTCGCCCCGAACAGGAACCCGCCCAGTTCGAGCAGGAAGAGGGCGACCAAAAGGGTCAGCGCCACGGCGAACGGCAGGTTTTCCGGCGCGATGAGAAAGTCGAGCATTCCGGCTTAATCCTTCCTGGCCGCTTTCACCGCCGCCAGCCGCTCCTTGATGCGGTTGTCGCGGCTCAGCTTGTCGAGCTCGGCCAGTTTGGCCTGATCGGAAAGGGAGGGGGCGGACGAGGGCAGCCCGCTTTCCTTCGCCATGATGCGCTCGAAAGCGGACGACGCCTGGTTGGCTTTGCGGCCGGCGGCGGCGATGTCGCCGGGAAGGGGCGCCGCGCCCGGCTTGGCCGGGGCGCCGGCGCGGGCGCTTTCGGACGGCGCGGCCGCCTTGGCGGAGCGCAGCCTGGCCAGTTCCTCGCGCATTTCACGCTTGCGGGCGGCGAGGGCGGAGGTGAAGGAATGCAGCTCCTTTTCCTTCGCCTCGAGTTCGCCGACCGTTTCGCCGAGGACCGGGAGCTGCGCCTCGATGTCCAGCTGGCTGGCGATGCCGGCCTCGGCCAAATCGTCCCTGCCTTCGGCCACCGCCGTGGCGATCTGGGTGTCAAGCACGCTGTGGCGGGCGTTTTTTTCGTCCAGGCGCTTTTTCGCCATGTGCTTGGCGGCCAGGACGCGGTCGAGTTCGTCCCGCACCTCCTGGGCGGCCTCGTCCACCTCCTGTATCGCTTCCTCCATGATCGCTTCCGGAGACAGGCCTTCGATGGCGCCGATTATCGAAGACACGCCGGCGCTGATGATCCGGCCGACACGGCCGCGCAATTTGTCATACATGGTGTTCCTCCTGCCAGAATGTGTGGTCTATTCCGGGCCTCGGCGGAACGCGGATGGGAAACGCCGGTTCAACCCGGGCGGAGCGTTGTGGATTATGCTGTTTTTGTAGAATGAACCGCTTTATCTGTCAAGACAAAAGCGGATACGGCCATCGGCGCCCCGACAGTGTATAATGGAGAAGGAGGCGAGGCCGCGCCGGCGCCCCCGCTTTTCTCTCGCCCCCACAAAGGAGCGCGCCATGAACAACCTGACCAATATCGCCCAGACCCAGCCGTTCACCATCGCCGAAGGCGCCGCCGCGGTGCGCTTCGACGCCATCATGCTGCGCGATTTCAACGGCCCCATACTGTTGTTCGATCACGCGCACTCGCATTCCGCCGGCTTTCCGCCCCATCCGCACGCCGGGCTGTGCGTCATCACCTATTTGTTCGAGGATTCGGCCGGCGCGCTCCGCGATCGGGATTCGATAAACCGGGAGATTATCGTCGAGCCGGGCGATCTGCTGTGGTTCCAGATGGCGTCCGGCCTTATCCACGAGGAAAACCCCGCCGTGGACGGCGTGGAAATAAACCAGATGCAAATCTGGGTCAATCTGTCCGAACGCCTGCACAGCCTGCCGCCCGCCACCTTCCTGCTGCGATCGTCCGACATACCGGCGGTGGCGGACGGGCTGGGGAACCGGATTCGGGTGGTACTCGGGGAATACGGCGGCAAGCGGTCGCCCCTGACCGTCACCGAACCGTTCGCCCTGTTCGACATGGCCCTGTCCAGCGGAACCAGGCTGCGGGTGCCGGAGGGGTGGAGCGCCGTCGTCTACGCCGTGTCCGGAACGGTGGTGGTCGATTCGGCCGGAAAAAGCGTCGAACTCGCGCCGGGGCAGGTGGTGGGCGCCCGGCCGGGATCGGAACTGCTCTTGTCCGGACAAAAAGCGCACGCCCTGTATCTGGCGCGCCCGCTTCTCAGCCAGCCGCTTTTCGTCCAGGGCATGTACGCCATGACCAGCCAGGAAGAGGTCGACGCGGCGAAGCGGCGGTTCCACGCCGGCGACTTCGGCGATGTCGTGCCGTATCCCAAAGTCAAGCATCCGGGACAACCCTACGTTCCCGCCGGCCGCGAACCCGATCTGGCCGTCGCGCCGGCGGTGATCCACCGGGCGTCGGTGCGGCATTACGATCAGGGCTGGTGGCAGTTGCATTTCCAATATTGCAAATGGGAATACAACAATACCGAAACCGCCTTCGGCTACCGTTTCGTCTGGGAAAATCCGGACGGAAAGGAAGAGCCGTACCAGTTGGGCGGCTACATTCCCTACATGGAATACGTGACCGAACTCCTGAAGCGGGCGGAGCGGGAGGGCTGGGGAAACATACCGTATAGGGATTCGTTCTGATTCGGGCGGGGATTTGCATTCAGGCCTGGCGATGGAATGCCTGGCCCGGTCGGGGGAGCGCCCGCAGATCAAGGGAACTGAATCCCCCAAAATCCCGGCTGTCGCCGCCGGCCGGCACCGCATGCCCGCGCACGGACACGACGTTCTCGGCATCGTCGCCGGGGACGAAGTCGAAGCACTGCGCATCCTTCACTTCCTTGCGCTCGTCGAAATAGCAGACCAGCACCTTGGCTTCGCGCATTTCCTCGAGTTTTTCGAGGGGGAGGCGGGTGTAGGCGGAGACATCCGTCAGCTCGAGCGGCTGGGGGTGGACGCGCCGCTTGTCGTGGCTGCCGCCGTAGCGGTAGCGGTTGTAGGCGGCCCAGCTCCACAGGCTGACGGCGGCGAAGGCGATGATCGGGAAGTAGAAATGGGTGAGGGTCTGCACCATGCCTTCGATGCCGCTCGGGCTGAACGCGTCGCCGAACACCAGGAGGATGATGGCCCAGCCGAACAGCAGGAGGAGCGAACGCATCAGGTAGAGCGTGATCGCCCAGAAGAAAAGGACGTTCACCAGCGAAACGATCTTTCGCAGGTTGAGGCCCCTTTCGGGGATTTTGAGAATGATTTTTTCCTTGTCGATAACCATTCCAAATCCTTGGCTTTGCCGCTCCCGCCGTCCCGTCAGTTCGAAACGCCGCGATCCACCGTCACCCAATGGCCCGATCCCGCGCTTTTCTTGAACAGCGCCCGCGGGAACGCCATGACCGCCACTATCCAGTTCAACGCCCAGTAGAAAATCGGATACCATACCGTGTCCAGGTAGACCCAGAACATCCCGCGATCGTAGCGCCGGTCGATGTACAGGCTCATGGCGAACTGGAACAGGCAGGTCATTGCCAGCATGGCGCCCTGCCATTGCGGAATCGGCTCGAAATAAATGTCGTTGTAGTTGCCGTAATACAGATTCCAGGCGACCAGGTAGAGCCAGGCCAGAAGCATGCCCAGCATGGTATAGCTCCAGGCGATGCTGCAGAAATACTCGATCAGCACGCCCCACATGCGCCGCTTCTTCCAGTCCATCATGACGCCCAGGTATTTCTTCATCGCCTGCCCGCCGCCCACCGCCCAGCGGAGCCGCTGCTTGTACAAGCCCTTGAACGTCTCGGGCATGAGTATCCACACCCACGCGCGGGGTTCGAAGCGGATGTCCCAGTAGCCCAACTGGAGGCGCCAGCTGATATCGATGTCCTCTGTTTGCGTATCGGAACTCCAGTACCCGACCTGGTGTAGAGCCGACCGGCGGAACCCGCCTATCACGCCCGAAATGGTGAATATGCGGCCGTAAATCCGCTGCGACCGTTTCAGCAGACCGATGATGGCGGAAAATTCGCCCACCTGGACGCGGCCGAGAAAGCTGCCGCGATTCCGGATGCGCGGATTGCCGGTCACCGCTCCCACCCGGGGGCTCGAGAGGAAATGGGACATGATCCAGGTGACCGCGTAGTGATCGAGAATGGCATCGCAGTCGATGCAGACCAGGAACTCGCCCTTGGCGGCGAAGCTGGCCGTTTTGAGCGCTTTCGCCTTGCCCTGATTGGTCGCCAGGTGGACCACCCGCATGTTGGGGATGGTCTCGGCTATCTGGTTCAGGCGGTCGCCGGTATCGTCCTTGCTGCCGTCGTTGATGGCGATAATCTCGTAGTTCGGGTAATGGATCTCCCGCAGCGCCTCGAATGTGCTGTACACGTTTTTCTTCTCGTTATAGCACGGCACGAGAATGGAAACGAGGGGATAGGACGGCAGCTCCGGCGGCTCGTCATAACTGGGCTTTTTCCGTTCGTAGCGCCAATAATACAGGAACGCGCCGGCCATCCAGATGTAGGCCATGACGAGCGGGTATAAAAAGGCGAATTGGCACGCAAGATTGTAAAATCCCTGCGCATAGTTGGTAATCAAGGTCATATCGAAACCAGTATAAGGATCAAACCTTCCCTCGTTAAAATAGAGTGTCGTTTAATCGACGACACTCTTCTCTATAGGAAAGTATAATCCTTGAAACTATCAATGTCAAGGGTATAATCGATTTGAAAATCGGCTTTCTGGATTAAGCTAAGTTTACTTCACGTATCAAAGTATACGCATGCTATCGGCGGGGATTAGGTTCGACAATGGTTGGCGAGGACGGCCCGCGTCTCCTTTCGACATACCAGCTTGGGTTGACTTGTTCGGTCTGGACGGTGATCTCGGCCGCGGGTTCCGCCTGCTTGTCGGGATCGTATAATGTGCGGGCATATTTATTGTTGACCAGCGAAAACGACGGGTAAATAACGCCGATGTCGGGATGATTTTTGATCGGATCCTCGGGATAGTAGCCGAGATTGCCGATACCATTGACCTGGAGCAGGCGCATCTGCCTGGCAAGCGTCTCGCTGGAAATGGGCTGTTGCGTTTTCCAATCCATCGCCTGCAGCTCGAAAACCGTTTTCTGCCGTCCGAGCGGGTGTGCTTCGACAAGGGCCGCAAGCTTTTTCAGCCAGTCGTCGGGATTGCCCCGCTCGCCTTCCATGTACGGCATGGCCATCAGGCCGACGTAATGGTAATTGCACAGAAAATCGTTGTAATTCTGGGCGAACCAATCTTCGGAATCCGGATTCAGCACCACTTGCGCATACAGGTTGCGCGCCGTTTTGAGCCTTGGGCTCCAGGTTTGCATGGCGCCGGTCAGTTCGTTGGTGAAATCGGTGAGAAATTTCGTTTTCATTCTGGAAAAATAATGCGTCATATCCTTGTCGCGCCGGATGGCGTCCAGATCCGCCGGCAGGCCGATTTCCTCAAGCCAGGCCATGGCGGCCGGACCGGCGTCCTCGTAATCGCCGAGGACGGCGTCGTCGTGGTATAAAATGCCCGTTACGGTGGAATGGCGGGCCAGATCCTCGAAAATCTCCTTGATGATGCGGCGGTTTTCCGCATCGAACGGAGTCAGCCGGCTGTAGGTGCTGCCTTCATGGCCGGGGGCGGTGGCCTGGACCAGCGGCCGGCCGGGTATTTCGTAGCCGAGGACCGGCATCCAGGCGTAGACCTGCATGCCGAGGCGGCGTTGGAGTTGCCATGAAACGTAGTTGAACAGATCCGACCGCACCGGCAAATGGCGGTTGGGGAAATACAGGCTCCCGGTGGTGCCGTTGCCGTCCGGGTCGGCGTAGGCCTGGAGGTAGACGATGTTGGCGCCCAGCGCCTTCACCCGATCGAACAGGGCGGAAATGTTCTTGTTCTGTTGCACCGGATCCTCGTCGTATACCGTGTCCAGATCGACATGCATGACGCGTTGGAGGGGATAGACCGGGCGGATCAGATCGGCATATCCCGGGTTGAGATTCGGACCCGAATAGGCGCTGTGCCCCGGTTCGTAACCGCGTTCGACAGCCACCATGACATCGTGCAGTGTCGCGGTGTTGTACATGAGGTAGCGGGGAAAGGTGGGGCCGTCCGCCCATATTCCGAGGGACGCGGTCAGCGAATAGCCGGCGTCCAGGGCCGCCCGCACCGCGACGTTCGAATAACGGCCGTAGGGCCAGACCAGAACGCGCGGCCGGTGGCCGGTCCGCTGTTCGATTATGCCCGCGCTGTGCGCGACGTCCGCCCGGATGCGGTAATAGTATTCCTCTTCCGTCTCGTAGGTTTTGGTCTCGGGGTCGTACTCCAGGGTGGAGGAGGCAGGCAGCGAAATCCCTTGCGGCATGCCGCTGTGGCCGCGGTGGAGGTTGTGGCTGTGGGAGGCCAGTTCGACCAGCCCCGAGTCGGCCATTTCCTTAATGTCCGGCCATTCCATGAAATAGGAGCGCGGCAGGTTCTGGTCGCCGTAGGGGACGGGCTGATCGTCCGGCGTCTCGAGCCAGGTGGTCTCGAGGGCGAGGAGCGCCTTGTAGTTGTAGCTTTTCAGCAGCGGGTAGACGATGCGGTGGAAGCTGGCGTAGCCGTCGTCGAACGACAGGAGGACGGCCTTTTCCGGAAGCGGCCTGGAGCCGTCCCGGGCGGCGAGGATGTCGTCGACGCCGATGGTGGTGTAGCCGTTTTGCCGCAGCCAGTCGAACTGGTCGATGAGTTTTCCCGCCACTATCGGCATGGCGTCGGCCGGCGCCAGATCGCTCACTTCCACCGGAATGTCGTGGTAGCAGAGGGTGACGAACCCGGGAGGGGTGTCGACGACCTGCCCGGCGGGGGCGATGGCGGCGATACCGGCAAGGCAGAATAATATAAAAATGCACCGTCGCATCGTCGTTCCTTTTTAAAACTTGTACACCGCCGACAGCCAGGCGTTGACCGCGTGCTCCGGATCGCCGTCGTACACCCGGCGGCCGAAACCCACCCCGTAATTCAGCGAAAAACGGTCGGTATAGTCAAGGGATTGGCTATAGCCGATGTTCC
>JAVBRW010000113.1:0-4873 GCA_031547475.1 Planctomycetota bacterium | reverse complement strand
AAAGCGCGTGCAATGGTTATGGGGTTGAATAACCGAAAACCATACGCGCTTTGGTATATGTTAGTCCGAGTTGCGGGCGCCGCGCACACCTGAAACGTCATCCCGGCGGGATAAACAATCGCCGCACCCCGAGCGGGAAGTTGTGCCGGGATAATTCGTGATTGACCTGGACGGCAAGGCACCCAAGCAGCTTCAGCAATCACCGAATCAATAAACCGCCAAGTGCGCAACATGTCCCGGATGGCGCTGAATTCCCGCAAAACAAGGGCGGCCACAAGGGCCGCCCTGAATTCAATGTGTTTGTCGCGATGTTGCCTCGCGTTCTGTTTTCAAGCGGTAAATTTCGCCCCTGACGTATACGCGTTCAGAACGGCGTTCTGTTTCTGTGCAACGGGCGCGGCGACGACCGGCGCCGGTTTGGCGTAGACGGCGGGCTGCATCTGGTGTTGCGGCTGGGGAGCGGGAACGGGCGCGGCGTTGGCCATCATGGCGCCCAGCATGGCGGCGTTCCGGTTGATGCCGTAGGCGCTGGCGGCTCCGCCGGACAGGTTGGCCGAACCGGCGGCCAGGTTGACATTCTGCCCCATGCCGTAGGTGGCGGGCTTGGCCGGAACCGGAGCGGGTGCGGCGGGTTTCGCCGCGGCGGGCGCGGCCGAGGCCATGATGCCGGAGCCGACCGGCTTGGCGGCGGCAGGAGCCAAGGGGGCGCGGGGCGCGGGCGCGCCGGGACCGCCGGTCGGGGGCGGAGCGAGCGGTTTGCCGGCGTTGGAGGAAATGCCCAGCGTGTCCATCGCTCCAACCCAGCCTTCCTTGAGCTCGCGGTAAATTTTCTGCACTTCGTCGATTTTCGACACGTCCTTTTTCAAGTTGCAGACAATCAGGCAGTTGAACGCGTAGGCGTGCAGGCTCATCAGATTGTTGGCGACTTCGCCGCCTTTCTCCTTGTTGACGGTGCAGATGAGCTCCATGATTATGGCTTGCGCCCGCATCAATGCGTGATGGGATCCTTCGACGCTTTTTTCCTCTATGGCTCTCCGCGCCTGGTCGGTGAAGCGGATAATGCCGTCAAAAAGCATGACCACCAACTGTTCCTTGCTGGCGGTCTCTATTTGTGTCTTCAAATACTGGTTTCTCGCGTTGGGAAGAGCCATGGTGTTTCTCCTGCCTGAAGCCTGCCGCGCTGTCGCGAACAATAGTGAACCAACCGCTTTGGTATAATGCTGATAATAAGCGCCGGCATTTCTCTTTCCCTTATATGCGGCGGGACGGACGGAAACTTTAGCATTATGAGAATTTTTTTCCCCGCTTGATCGGCCGAAACCGCAACAACCGGAAGAATTTGCCGCATTTCAACCGAAACCGTGACTCAAAGCGGGGTATTCCGATAACTTTATGGAGGATTATCCTCTTTCCCCGGCATGATTTAATTGATATTATCAGACACAGGGTAGGAGCGCGCCGAACCGTGAGAGTATGAGGGGGAGCATGCCCATCCATGTGTATTGAGGAGAGATGATGATCAGGTTGTTTTTCATTTTCGTGTTGTCCGCGTGTGCGCTTTCGCTGCCGGTCTGGGCCGGCGAGGTCGAGGTGGTGGCGGTGGGCGAGGCCGATCTTATCGGAAAGAAATTTGTGCTGATCAGCGTCGACGGCGCCGATTTCCCGCTCGAGCCGCGCCCGTATGTCGAGTTCGGCGCAGGGATGGCGCTGTCCGGCCGCATGTGCAACCAGTTTCGGGGCCCGTCCAGCCTGGAAGACGGCATTGTGCGCGCCGACGAGATTGTATCCACCCGCATGATGTGCTCGCGCGAGGAGCTGTCCAAACTCGAGTCGAAATTTTTTGATTTATTGAAAACCGGCCTTGTCTTGCGCCTTGAGGATCACGATCTGATAATGCAGGACAACGGCAACGAATTTGTTTTCCATTTGGATCACGCCACGGCGGTCGACGACGAAGCGGTGGCGGCGGCGCTTATCGGCAACAAATTTATTCTCCAAAAAATGGGCGGCGAGGATTTCGTGATTGACGAGGGCGTCCAGCCGTTCATTCAATTCGGCGAAAGCCTGCAGATTTCCGGCAACGCGTGCAATTCGTTTTCCGGAGCCGGTCGTTTGCACAACGGCGAGTTCCGCGTTTCGCAACTGGCCGCCACTCTCAAATTGTGCGCCGATCCGGTGCTGTCCCAGTTCGAGGATGTATTCCACACCATGCTCCGCAACGGCTGCCGCCTGGTACTGGACAGGAATACGCTGTATTTGTCCGGTATGGGACTGAACCTGGAATTCGAGCGGGAATAGGGGAATGCGAGGCATGGTGAAGAAGCGGAGACATTATGTCTCCGCTTCTTCACCAAAACACAGGATATTCTTCACGAAACAAACCCCAGTACCCGTGGCAAAAACATCACCAGATCGGGAATATAGGTGATCAGGAACAGCACTACCAGAAGCGGAATCATCCACGGAACGCAAATGCGGATGACCCGGTTCACCGGTACCTTGGTGACCGAGGCCAGGATGTAGAGGACAAAGCCCACCGGCGGCGTCAGCAGGCCGATCATGAGGTTGAGGACGAGAATGACGCCGAAGTGGATGGGGTGGATGCCAAGCGTCTGGATGATCGGCGCGGTCAGGGGAAGCATGATCATGACGGCGGCGATGATTTCCAGGAACATGCCCATGATCAGGAGCAGGATGTTGATGAGAAGGAGGATGACGTACTTGTTCTTGGTGAGGCTGAACAGCGCGTTCATCAGGAACACGTCGATCTTTTCGTAACTCATGATCCAGCCGAAGATGTTGGCGGCCGCGACAATCATGATGGCCGGCCCCACCGTCCACAGCGTCTCGAGGGCGAGGCCGGGAAGGGCGGAAATCTTCTGCTCCTTGTAGATGAAGATGGTCACGAACAAGGCATAGACAATGCTGACGAACGCCGCCTCGGTGGGGGTGAAAAAGCCGAGCCAGATGCCGCCGATGATGATGAGGGGCGTCAGGATGGACAGGAACGCCCGCTTGAACGCGGCCCAGCGCTCGGCCATGGACAGCTTGGGAAGCGCGCGATAATTCCGCTTCTTGGCGTGGAAATAGCACATGACGCACAAGGCGCCCGCCATGAGGAGGCCCGGCACCACGCCGCCGATGAACAGGCCGCCGATGGACACCCCGGCCACCGCCCCGTACACGACGAAGGGAATGCTGGGCGGGATGATCGGGCCGATGAGGGACGACGAAGCGGTGACGCCGATGGAGAAGTCGTCGTCGTAGCCGGCGTCGCGCATCGCCTTGATTTCGATGAGGCCGAGGCCGCCGGCGTCGGCGATGGCCGAGCCGGACATGCCGGCGAACAGCACGCTCGCGAACACGTTGACATAGCCGAGCCCCCCTTTGTAATGGCCGACCAGGGCGTTGGCGAAGCCGAATATGCGATCGGTGACGCCGCCGTAGTTCATCACCTGCCCCGCGAAAATGAAGAAGGGAACGGCCAAAAGAGTGAAGGAATTCGGCGCATTGACCATTTTCTGTATGGCGATGAGCGTCGACAGATCCGGGTGCATCATGACGTACGTCAGGGACGCGCCGATAAGGCTGAGATAGATGGGAAAGCCGGTTACCATCATCACGACCAGAACGATGAAAAAGATAGTCAGAAGCATGGTGGTAGCCTTTCGCTTCGGAAAACGTTTACTTTCGGGGCGGGCATGGAACCGCCTCCTATGTCGGCCCCGGGCCGCGCGGCGGGTGGCGTCCCGCGCGGCCCCGGAGTTGTTTTTCTACAGGCTGTTCATGTCGACGACTTCGCCGCTGGCGATCGACTTGTGGATAGCCACGCCGATGCGGGTGGAAGCCACCCCTTCGCGGGCGGAGGCGAATTTTCCCTTCATGGACGCCACCGTGGCGCCCTTCTTCAGCTCGATGAGGTTGTCGGCGAAATCGACCAGCGAATCGTGGAGATAGCCGACCTTGACCACGTCGCCGTTCTTGGCGATTTTGCGGCCGAAGCCGCCGCAGTTGGGCGTTTCCATGCCTTTCGCCGTCGTGCAGCCCCGCGCTCCCCGGTACTGGCTGTCCACCACCAGGTAGCCTTCGCTGCCGACCATCTTCACCCCCTGCCGCACCACCGCCTCGTGGGAGTTCGGGAGGACGACGGCCGTGTCGTAGGTGATGGACACGCCGTTCGCGTAGGTGACGTGCGCCTTCACCGAATCGTAGATGTCGCGGCCGAGGGACTGGAGCTTTCCCTTGGTGCCGGTGGCGTAGACTTTGACCGGTTCGGGGAAATCCATCATCCAGTAGGTGAGATCGATCATGTGGATGCCGAGGAACCAGGCGGGCGACCCGCTCGTGCCCCAGTGCGACTGGCCGATCATGTCGGTCCCGACGCGGAGCACGTCCTCCATCCAGCAATAGCCGTACTGCAGATTGCCGAGCTCGCCGCCCTGGATGCGGAGCTTCAGATCGATGTGGTAGGGATCGAAGCGCTTGTGGAAATCGACCTGCAGCATGAGCCCGAGCTTTTCCGCCGTGTCCGCCATGTCCCTCGCTTCGGCGATGTCGGTGGACAGCGGCTTTTCGACAAACACGTGCTTGCCCGCCGCCAGGCAGGCCATGACCAGCTTGTGGTGGAGGTGATCCGGAGTCACCACCGTCACGCCGTCCAGCTGCTCGTTGGCGAGCATGTCCTCGAGGCTGGCGTAGCCCTTGACGCCGAAATCCCTTTCCGCCGCCTTGCGGGCGTTTTCGTTCAGATCGGCCACGCAGGCGAGGCGCATGTCGCCCTGCTGGCGTTCGCGTTGCTTGAAGCTGGCAAGATGGACGCGGCCGTACAAACCGGCGCCGACAACTCCGATGGTAATCATGGCTTTTCCCTTTG
>JAVBRW010000087.1:0-5758 GCA_031547475.1 Planctomycetota bacterium | reverse complement strand
TTTAAGATTTATTACTGGAGTTTTGCAAACTGGGGTTAAACAGCGGTACAAAAAGGAAAAACAGCCCAACTTCGGCATCCCGGCGGTACGAAGCTCCAACCGGGGCAAGAACGCATAAAAGCCGGGACCCAAGTTGTTGTCGTTCGCTACAAAACGTTTTTCCTTGTCGCAACGTATTGGATCAGGTTACAGCAAAGGCTTCACAACTTGGGTCCCGGCTTTAAATCGTTCGGGGTGCTGCATACGCTTCCCCGCCGGGATGACGGTGTTGTAGTGAATGGCGCTGAAATAAGGTCGGAGATTCGTAACATGTTGCGTGTGGAGAGGTTTGAAAGCCACCCCCTCTCCCCGACCCTCTCCCCCTCTCGGGGGCGAGGGAGAACGCCAGGCGAAACGAAAAGACAAAACGCGTGGTCTTTCCTGCAACGATTCGCTCACCCTTTCTCCCTCCCCCCGGGAGGGGGGGAGGGTTGGGGAGAGGGGGAGGCTTCCAAACCTCCCCATACATAACATGTTACGAATCTCCGACCTTATTTCAGCGCCATTCGGTGTTGTAGTGTTTTTCCTTGTTGTACCGATGTTGAATCCCAGTTTGCAAAACTCCAGTTATTACTTCAACATGCGCTTCTGCCGGCAATAAATCTTAAATCTTAAATCTACAATCTACAATCTTAATTTCTACATTCCCGCAAACCCAATGTCCCAATCCTTCCACACCGGATCGTATCCGAGGTTGCGGAGCACTTCGGCCATTTCCGCCGCGCTCCGTTCGTCCGACACCGCGAACTGCTCGGTGGCGGTTTGGCACTCGCCCTCTTCGCCGTAGCCGCCCGGATTCGTCTTGCTGCCGGCCGAAATCTGGGTGATGGCGAGCGGTATCAAATGATCGCGGAGCGCCGGGGGTTCCCGCGTCGACAAGGTCATGCCGGAATCGGGGAAACACAGCCGGAGCGCCAGTATCATGTGGGTCAGATCGGTGTCGGTGACCAGGAACGGGAACGCTTCCTGATGACCGCTTTCCGACGGCCGGATGCGCGGGAACGAGAACGAGGTGCGGGCGCGCCAATAATTCCGGGCAAGGGCGTCGGCGTGCACCGCCATCGCCATGGTGTCGAACCGCCAATCCTCGAGGCCCAGGAGAACGCCCAGCCCTATCTTCCGCATGCCCGCCCTGGCCGCCGCTTCCGACGCCATGATACGGTTGGCGTACACCGATTTCGGCCCGCCCGGATGCCACGAGGCGTATGATTCCTTCTCGTAGGTTTCCTGAAATATGGTCACGCCGTCGATCCCGGCCTCGGCCAGGCGGCGGTAGTTTTCCTCGCTTTGGATGTAAATCTCGATGCCGACGTTGGCGAATTTGCCGCCCGCCCGCAGGCGGCGCGCCAGTTCGGACAGGTAGTCGACGTCGATATGTTCCGCGTCCTCGCCGGACACCAGGAGAATATCCTTGAAACCTTCCGACGCGATGATATCCGCTTCCGACATCGCTTCGTCGAGGCTCAGCCGGCGCCGGCGGTGCGGATGGCCGGCGTTGAATCCGCAATAGCGGCAGCGGTTGACGCAATAGTTGGATACATAGAGCGGCGCGAACAGGGAAATGGCGTTGCCGAAGCGCTGCCGGGTCAAGCGGTAGGCGGCCAGCGCCAAATCCTCAATCGCCCCGGCGGCGGCGGGGCTGATCAACGTCATCAGCCTCTCGACGCCGAACTGGGGGGAACGGCGGAGTTCGGCGAACACGGCGTCGCGGCCGACGGCGGCCAGCCGATCGTCCCAATCGGCGGGTTTCGCGGTAAATCCCGTCTCGTTCAACGCATCCAACACCCGGTGCGCCTGGTAGGCCGGGTGTTCCATAGTCGCGGCGCTTTTCATCGGAATATTTTGCGTCCTCTCAAGTATTCAATGTCAGACATGGGGCGCTTGCCTTCAGGTTGTATTTCAAGCAACCGCGCCGGACCGTCGCCGGTCATGACCGCAAGGCCGTGCTTTGCATCGGCGGACAGAACGGTTCCCGGCGTAACGCCCTGCTCCGCCCCGGTTTCGGCCCGGCCGATTTTCAGGATATTCACCTTGATCATCCCCTTACAGGTGGCGAAGGAGGCGAACGCGTGCGGCCAGGGCTGGAACGCCCTGACTTTCCTGTCAATTTCGGCCAGTCCGGCCGACCAGTCGATGGCGCCGTCGTCTTTTTTCAACTTGGGCGCGCGGGAGGCGAGCGCGTGATCCTGCGCCTGGGGAACGGCGCGCCCTTCCGCCAACGCCGCCACCGATTCGACCATCAGGGCGGCACCCGGCTCGGACAGTTTCGCCAGATAACCGCCGCTGGTGTCGCTGTCGTCGATGGGGAGTTCGACCCGGCCGATGATGGCACCGCAATCGAATTTCTCGTTCAAGGCGAACACTGTCGCTCCGCTGACCTTTTCCCCCCCGAGTATGGCCCACGGCACCGGCGCCGCGCCCCGGTAGGCGGGGAGAAGGGAGGCATGCAGGTTGACAAACCCGAGGCGGGGAATGGCCAGGAGCGCTTTCCCGATCAGGTGTCCGTAGGCGACAATCACCGCCAGGTCGGGTTTGAGCCCTGCCAGTTCCCGCGCGAATTCCTCCGTGTTCGGGGATTCCGGCCGGAGGAGCGGCAGGCCGAGTTTTTCCGCCAAATCGCTAATCGGGGTGGCGCGGCATTTGCCGCCGCGCCCGGCCGGGCGGTCGGGCTGGCTGACCACCGCAACGATGTCGTGGCAGTGCGCCAGCCGTTCCAGCGTGGGAAGGCCGAATTCGCCGCTGCCGAGGTAGACCAGACGCATAAAGCCTCAATTCGTAATTCACAATTCACGATTCACAATTCACAATTTAACCGCCTTTATGGGAATGCGTGATACGCGGTTAAATTGTGAATTGTGAATCGTGAATCGTGAATTGAAAATTATTTCCCGCAAAACAACTCCCGCCCCATATTGAACGCCAGCACGTTGATGTCGACAAACTTCGGCTTGACGCATTCGGCGATGGCTTTTTCCCACAGCGATTCGGGGAAATCCAGCGCGCCGGACAGGCAGCCGAGGACGACCAGGTTGTTGGTTTTGGCGTTGCCGGCCTTTTCGGCGGCGGCGGCCGCGTCAATGTATTTCAGGTTGCGGAACGTGCGTTTCAGACGTTCGGCTATGTCTTCCGGATATTTGCCCATGCCGGACGAGACGGTGGTGGGGATGAGCCTGAGCTTCGACACCACGGCCACGCCGTTGGGGGAAAGATAATGCGCGTAGCGGAGCGCCTCAATTTGCTCGAGGGCGGCCAAGGCCAGCGCGCTCCGGGGCTCGATGAGCGGGCTGTGGACCTTGGCGCCGTAGCGGATTTCCGCCACCACCGATCCGCCGCGCTGGGCCATGCCGTGCACCTCGTTCGTCTTGACGTCGTGGCCTGCCAGCAGCGCGGCCCGCGCCAGTATGTTCGACGCGAGCAATATCCCCTGCCCGCCGACGCCGACAAGAAGAACGCTGTTGATTACATTGTTCATTTTATAATCCTCATATTTTCAATTTAAGATTGTAGATTGTAGATTTAAGATTTATTCCCGCTACAAACGTTTTTGTCGGAAATAAATCTTAAATCTACAATCTACAATCTTAAATCACCTAACTAAGCGTCCGCCCCGCTTCCAGTTCGTCCCGCGAAATCGCGTCGAATTTGCACATCTGCCGGCAGATGGCGCAGCCGACGCAGGCGTCCACGTTGACTTTCGGGCGCTTGTCCACCGCTTCCAGGGCGGGACAGCCGATCTTGAGGCAGGCGCCGCACTTTTTGCACTTCTCCTCCGAGACCCGGAGAGGTTTCCCGAGCGTTTTCCGCTCGGCCAACAGGCACGGCGCGCGGCTGATGATGACGGACGGCTCCGCCGCCTCGAAGTCCTCCCTGAACGCCTTGACCGTGGCGTCGATATTGTAGGGGTCGATCACCTTCACCCGCCTGATGCCGCAGGCCGAGCACAGTTCCTCGATGGAGGCGGCGACCGTTTCCTCGCCCATCAGCGTGCGGCCGGTGCCGGGGTGTTCCTGGTGGCCGGTCATGGCGGTGGTGCGGTTGTCGACGATGCAGACGACGACGTTCGACTTGTTCACCGCGACGTCGAGGAGACCGGTGATGCCGGAATGGAAAAAGGTCGAGTCGCCCACCATGCCGACGATGGGCTTTTTCTCGCCCGCCTTGTACATGCCGTGGGCGAGGGTGATGCCGCCGCCCATGCACAGGATGGTATCGATTTTCGCCAGCGGCGGCATGACGCCCAGGCTGTAGCAGCCGATGTCGCCGGTGACGATGACGTCGAACTTGCCGAGGGCGGTGAACACGCCCCGGTGCGGGCAGCCGGCGCACAGCACCGGCGGGCGCGGCGGCAAGTCGCTCGCGTCCAGCGACATGGTGACGAGCGTGTTGTCGGAGCCGAGAATCCTGCCCCGCACCGTGCTCAGACGGTCGGGGGAAAGTTCGCCGATGCCGGGCACCAGGTTTCTGCCTTCGCATTCGATGCCGAGGGCGCGGACGTGCTCTTCGACGAAATCGTCAAGCTCTTCCACCACCAGCAGACGCTTGACCTTGGCGGCGAACTCGCGGATCAGCGAATCGGTGAACGGGTACGACCAGCCGAGCTTCAGCACCGACGCTTCCGGGAACACCTCCTTGACGTACTGGTAGGCGATGCCGCAGGCGATGATGCCGAGGGCGGGCGAATGCATTTCGATGCGGTTCAGATGCGACGTTTCCGCGCCCGTACGCATTTCGTGGAGCCGCGACTCGACCCGGAGCCGCATTTTCCTGCCCCAGGCGGGAATCGGGACGAAACGCGGCGGATCCTTCTGAAATCCGCACACCTGGTGCTGGTGGCGCTCGCCGAGCCTGACCAGGCTCCGCGCGTGGCTGACGCGGGTGGTGGAGCGGAGGATGACCGGGGTCGAGTATTTTTCGGAAATCTCGAACGCCCGCATCATGAAATCCTTGGCTTCCTGCGCGTCGGCCGGTTCGAGAATCGGAATCTTGGCGAAGCGGGCGTATTGGCGGGTGTCCTGCTCGTTCTGGGACGAGTGCATGCCCGGATCGTCCGCCACCACGGCGACGAAACCGCCGACCACGCCGACGTAGGCGAGGGTCATGAGCGGATCGGCCGCGACGTTGAGGCCGACGTGCTTCATGGTGCAGAACGACCGCGCGCCGGCCAGGGACGCGCCGGCCGCGACCTCGAACGCGACCTTTTCGTTCGGAGCCCATTCGCAGTACAGATCCTCCTTGTACTTGACGGCGTTTTCCAGGATTTCGGTCGACGGGGTGCCGGGGTATCCGGAAGCGACCGTCGCTCCCGCCTCCCAAGCTCCTCTGGCAATGGCTTCGTTGCCGGAAAGTAGTTCTTGCAAGGGCGTTCTCCTGTTGCTGCGGCTGGACTCGCAATGATCAAAACAAAGCCGGATCGCGCGAAGCGATCCAGCGTGGCGACCAAACGGCAAGTATAACGTCGCCATCGGCGTGATGCAAATACTTTAAGATTGCGGAACGTGGATTTGCGATCTATTCCCGGGCAACCATATCGATTACTGGCAGGGGCGGCCCTCGTGACCGCCCGCGCTTCGCAAACGAATGCCGTGCAATGCAGCCGGTTCGTCGATGAAAGGCGGGCGGCCACAAGGGCCGCCCCTACCAGAGATCGACATGTTTGCCATAATCGGGACCCCGAATTACTTCAAACACCTTTCCACCTCCCCCTTCAGCGTCTCGTATT
>JAVBRW010000413.1:0-6903 GCA_031547475.1 Planctomycetota bacterium | reverse complement strand
CTGGTCAAAATCGATCCGAAAGCCATCGGCGTCGGCCAGTACCAGCACGACGTCGATCAGAAACAACTGAAGCAAGCGCTGGACGACATGGTTTCCCACTGCGTCAACGCGGTGGGGGTGGAGGTGAACACGGCGTCGGCGCCGCTCCTGTCCTACGTGTCCGGCCTCAATCAGGGCCTGGCGAAAAACATCGTGAAATACCGCGACGAAAACGGCCCGTTCTCGTCGCGGAGCGAATTGAAAAAAGTTCCCCGCCTCGGCCCCAAGGCGTTCGAGCAATCGGCCGGCTTTCTCCGCATCAGCGGCGGCGCCAATCCCCTCGACGCCAGCGCCGTGCATCCCGAGCGCTACAAGCTGGTCGGACAGATGGCGGCCGATATAGGAAAGAAGGTCGAGGATCTGCTGAAAAATCCCGCCGCCCGCGCCGCCATCCGGCCCGACCGCTACGTCTCCGGCGACGTCGGCCTGCCGACCATCTCGGACATTCTCGCCGAACTGGCCAAGCCCGGCCGCGATCCGAGGGCGGAATTCGAAGCGTTCTCCTTCGCCGAGGGCGTCCGGGAACTGGCCGACGTCCAGCCCGGCATGCGCCTTCCGGGCATCGTCACCAACGTCACCAATTTCGGCGCCTTCGTCGACGTCGGCGTCCACCAGGACGGCCTCATCCACATCAGCCAGCTCGCCGACGCGTTCGTCAAGAATCCGGCCGACGTGGTGAAGGTGGGACAGAAGGTGACGGCGCGCGTTATCGAAGTCGATATGCAGAGACGGCGCATTTCCCTGTCGCTGAAAAGTGAGAAAACATGATGAAAAAAAATGGAACCCGTTCCCGGCCGCTCCCCGCCTTGAACGAGTTCCGATTATTTGGCAAAGCTTCCGCGAAAAAGCGTGGACGGAAATACTTTCGGTTATTTTCCGGTTGACGCTTGAATCGGCGTGGCGCCGAGATTTTCCGTCTGCCAGATTTGCCTTTGCGCCTGATCCAACTCGGCGTTCCCCTGGTCGACGGTCTTGCCGATCTTGGCGTCTATATCGCCGGCGCTGCCATACTGGTTGGCGACGCTGGACGGCTGGCCCAACTGTTCGGCCTGGTGAATCTGGCTGGTCGCGTCGGCCAACTCCTTGGTCAATTCATCGGCCGTCGCCTGCAATTGCTGATCGATTGACGGGGGCGTTACCGGGGCCGTTTCGCCCGCCGCCACGACGCCGACGGATAACGCCAGGGCGCCCAAGAACGCGAAAGCTCCCAATTTAAGATGAGAAAACATGTCCATTCCTCCCTGCAATAAACCGACGCGCCGACGGCAGCCGAGGCGCTTGGCGACAGCGCCGGCCAGCGGGTCAACAAACTGAAAACAAAGGTGAACACACTATCCACCTCGTTAATTATAGATGTCGGGATAATTCGGCTATACTTCCGCAAAATCACCCCGGCGGCGATTCTGCGGAGCGAAGTCGGCAGGACGGAAACGGTTGGAAAGTTTTTCAGTTCACGCCGGGATTTTTCTCACGCCCAGAATTTCTCCAAATAACCCTGGATAAATATGACGATCATGATGGCGGGCAGAATATATTTGAAATACGGCTTCAGGATTACCGGGAACTTCATGCCGCGGCCGGTGTCGGCCTCGGCCACGAAATTGTCCCATCCCCAGCCGTAGCGGATGGTGCAGAACATCAGGTAGACGAGGGCGCCGAGGGGAAGGAGGTTGTTGGACAGGATGAAATCCTCGAGATCGAGAACGCCCGACCCGGGGCCGAACGGCTGGAACCCCGCCAGCCAGCTTGGCCCGAGGGCGCAGGGCGCCGCGAGGATGATCATGAGAACCAGATTGATCACCACCGCTTTCAGCCGCGGGAAATGCAGCACGTCGATGGCGTAGGACACGATGTTTTCGAACACGGCGATGACGGTGGTGAGGGCGGCGAACGTCATGAACAGGAAGAAGAGGAAGCCCCACAATCGACCGGCGTCCATGGTGTTGAACACGTTCGGCAGCGTCACGAACACCAGGCCGGGGCCGGCGCCCGGCTCGACGCCGTAGGCAAAGCAGGCGGGGAAAATGACCAGCCCGGCCATGAGGGCGGCGAACAGATCCAGGCACATGACGGTCACCCCCTCGCCGGTCAACGAATATTCGCGGCTGGTATAGCTGCCGAAAATGGCCATAGAGCCGATGCCCACCGACAGGGTGAAAAACGCCTGCCCGAGAGCCGCGTAGACGCTGGTCCACAAACCGTTCTCGGTCAACTTGGCGAAGCTGGGCATGAGGTAGAAGGAGATGCCCGCGCCGGCGCCGGGCAGAGTCACGGATCGGACGGCCAGGGCGATGAGCAGGATGAACAGTCCGCTCATCATCACCTTGGTCACCGTCTCCACGCCTTTCCTGAGGCCGATGGCGCAGACGCCGAACCCTATCGCCGTCACCAAAACCATCCAGAACATCTGCCGCCCCGGATCGACCAGGGTCGATTCGAAAAACGCGCCGATGGCGTCCTTGTCCATGCCGCCCAGCCGGCCGTCCGCCGAATACCAGCAATACGCCATCATCCAACCCGATACGGTGGTGTAGAACATCATCAGGAGGTAATTGCCGACAATGCCGGTGTAGCCATGAAGATGCCACCATGTCCCGGGCGGTTCGAGCAGGCGGAACGATCCGCCGATATTGGTTCGCGATGCCCGGCCGACCGAAAACTCCATAATCATGACGGGAAGCGCCATGAAAATGAGGAAAAACAGGTAAAGAAGAACAAAGGCGGCGCCGCCGTATTTGCCGGTGATGAAGGGAAAGCGCCAGACATTGCCGAGCCCGATGGCGCAGCCGGCCGATATGAAAAGAAAGCCGAGACGGCTGCCCAGACTTTCACGTTCGCGCTTTTCCATTTTCTCCCCCGGATGTGGATTCTTCCATGCAACCATTCAATCGGCCAGCACGAGCGCGGTCACCCCGCTGGTGAAATAGGAATCGGTGAAACGGGCCAACAGGCCCCGCTCCCCGTCAATGCCGAGGCCCGAGCCCGCCATGTCGATTCTGCCGTAGAACAGGGACGAAATCAACTGTCCGTAATCGATATCGGCCACTTCCAGTCGATAACCAATCTTTTCGGCCACCAACATCGCCAACTCTACCTCGAAACCGATGATATTTCCTTTATTATCGCGGAAAGCGAGCGGGGGCGCGGCGGCGCCCACCCCCAGCCGGATTACTTTGGCGCCCGGTTCGATGGATTGCGCGGGCAAAGCCCAGTCCCCGATTGGGCCGTCCATCCATTCCTCCGTAAGCCGGTCGACCGTGCCGTCGGCCAGAAGTTCCCTGACGGCGCCGTTGATCCTGTCGAAAAGCTCGTTGTCGTCCCGGCGCATGGCGAAGGCGAAGTGGTCGATGCGGAACACGCCTTTAAGACGGCGGAGAGTGGGATCGCTTTTTTCGTAATAGCGCGCCACCGGCGAGTCGCAAAGCAACGCGTCGACTTCGCCCGATCGCAAGGCGCGGAACATCGATTTGACATCCTCGAAGTATTCGAACTGGGTATAGTCGAGAGCGGCATCGGCGGCCTGATCATGATTGGTGCCGGTCAATACGCCCAGCCGGCGGCCGGTGAGATCGTACACGGTCCGCATGGGATTGTCGGGCCGAACGTCATCGCCGTCGCCGTCGGCCGAACGGCCGACGTTCGCCAGCAACAGCGCCGCGGCAATCAGAACAATGCATCGCACAAGGCTTCGAGCGGGCCGGAGCGCTTTGGCTAGGGATTCAGGCATGTTCCTGCTCCAGGAAAACATAGACTTTGCCGGTTATTGTAGAATGGCAACGTGGATTTGTCAAATCCGCAAACAAATTCGGCCGCTCCCGTTATCCCCGGTTCAATTTCGCTTTCAATCCGTTCAGCCAATCCAGCGCCTCCTCCTCCCGGGTGGGCGTATCTTCCGCCTCGATCAATTCTTCGGGAATTTCGGCCAAAAACCGGCTCGGTTCGCGCTTATGCTCTTTGCCCCGAAGCTGCCGCGCCCTGCTCCGGGTTATGGTCAATTCGACCCGCGCCCGGGTGACGGCCACATAGAACAGGCGGCGTTCCTCTTCCAGGTTTCCCTCCTCCACCGCCGTCTTGTGGGGAAATATCTCCTCTTCCAACCCGGCGAGATAGACATGGGGAAATTCCAGCCCCTTGGCCGAATGGGCTGTGATGATTTTGACCGCCTCGTTCCCGTTTTTCCGGTTGTCGTCTCCCGGCCGGCCGGCCAGCATGGCTTCGGTCAGGTAATCGGCCAGCACATCGACCGGATTTCCGCCCGGGTTGGCCTGGGCGAAGGAGGCGAGGGATTCGCCCACTTCCAGCGCCTCGTTCCAGCGCGAGGCGGATTCAAGCGGATCGGCGTACAGGTGCGTCAATTCTTCCTGATAGTTTACATCCTTCAAAATTGTCTGTACCAACCCGGAAAAACCGCCTTCGGCCAATTTCCCGCGCCAGCCCGCTATTTGGCCGGCGAAGCGGCGGCACGCCTCGACCGCCTGCTTTGCCAGCCCCCCGATCTCTTCCGGCCGTTCGAGCAAAGCGGACAGCCGCAGGCCGTGTTTGGCGGCGTGGGCGGACAGCGCATCGATCGTTTTGTCGCCGATGCCGCGGGGCGGCACGTTGACGACGCGCAAGAGCTGGTTGTCCGCCTCCGGGTTGGCGATGAGGGAGAGGAAGGACAGGACGTCCCGCGCCTCCTTCCGGTCGAACAGGCTTTGCCCGCCGATGACTTCGTACGGCAGGCGGGAGGCGAGGAACGCGTCCTCCAGAATGCGCGCCTGGGCGTTGGCGCGGATGATGACGGCGAAATCGGACAAGCGTTTCCGGCCGCCCTCGCCGCCCCGCAGACGGGCGACGATGTCCGCGACAATGCCGTCGGCCTCTTCGTGCTGGTCGTTGTAGGGAACGAGGCGGATGGGCCTGCCCTTCCCGAGATCCGACCACAAATTCTTTTCCCGCCGGTGCGAATTGTTTTTGATAATCGCGTTGGCGGCGGACAGGATGGTGGAGGTGGATCGGTAGTTCTGCTCCAGGGTGATGACGACGGCGCCGGGATAGCTTTCGTTGAATTTGAGAATATTCCCGGCCACGGCGCCGCGCCAGGCGTAGATGGACTGATCGTCGTCGCCGACCACGCACAGATTGTTCCGGGGCCGGGCGAGTTGGCGGACCAGTTCGAACTGCACGGCGTTGGTGTCCTGGAACTCGTCCACCATCATGTAATGGAAGCGCGCGCGCCAATATTCGAGCGCTTCCGGGTTCTCCCGGAACAGCCGGATGGAAAGAAGCAGCAAGTCGTCAAAATCCATGCAATTCTGCCGGCGGAGCGATTCCTGGTAGCGGCGGTACATGGAGGCGAGAATATGCTCCTCCTCCTCGACGGCGGCGCGGCGGTAGTCGTCCGGGCTATGCCCCTTGTTTTTCAAAGAGCCGATGCGGGACAGCGCCTCGTCCAGGGGAACGGCGGTCCCGCCCCGGACGGTGGCGGCCGCCTTCCGCATAATCGCGATCTGTTCGCCGTAATCGCAGATGGAAAAGCCCGGCGTGTAGCCGAGGCTGGCGGCGTCGCGGCGGATGATGCGGACGGCCAGGCTGTGGAAGGTGGAAATGATCAAGTCCTTCAGGCTCACCCGCTTGTCCACCAGCGCGGCCAGGCGGGTGCGCATTTCGGCGGCCGCCTTGTTGGTGAAGGTGACGCCGAGGAGGTTGGCAGGGCGCACGCCCTGGCGGAGCATGTGGGCCATGCGCTCGGTGACCACCCGCGTCTTGCCGGTGCCGGCGCCGGCGAGGATGAGAAGCGGGCCGTCGCGATGATTGACGGCCGCGCGCTGCTGTGGATTCAGGGTGGACATGAAAACCTATTCCTCAAGCGAAACCGCCGTGGCGAAAAAGTCCGCATTCTATCGGGAGCCGGGGAAAAATCCAGGAAAATGCGCCGGTTCCGAGTCCAATGGCAGGGCGAACGCATGAAATTTCCCTGAAAAACACCCCTATTTGGGAAAATTGGGCCAACAGTTCGCTATCAAAAACGTAACCTCATTGTAAATGGCTCTGATAGCACAGGAAAAATTTCATGCGTTAGCCCTGGATTTTTTTGCGGTGAAAGATCTTTTTGCGTTGACACGGCCCGGCCGTTTCATAAGATTATATGCTTTCGCGGTTAACGCGGGGCAGCAATACAGCGCGACACGCGTGGGGAGATGCCCGAGCGGCCAAAGGGAACAGACTGTAAATCTGTCGGGCCCCGCCCTACGGTGGTTCGAATCCACCTCTCCCCACCAACTATCTAAAATCCGCAATCTGAAAGGGTTGCGGTTTTTTGTTTTCCCTATTGTCTCCACTTGCACCTTGAAAACTTTGGCCAATTCGTGCCAGAAAATGCCCGAAAAAGCCACCAGTTTACTGCCATAGATACTACCATAGATTAGGCGGTGGCCTCTGCTCTGTCGCCCTTTTCGGTGGCGCGCAACTCTGGCAACTTACCAATCGCCCCCATCCGACTTTCAATGGTCGGGTGAGTATAACTGTCCATCGTCAAGACAATGGTGGAATGCCGCATCAAATCCTGCGCCACTCGCGGATGGACCCCACTGGCGGTCAGGAGCGTTCCAAAGGTGTGACGAAGCGCGTGGAAGTCAAGAACCCGACCACGATTGTCTTTGACTGCCACTCCCGCCGCCTTGAGGTCGGTTGACAGCATATCCGCCCCTTCCAGCTTCCAAATTTTCGGGAACGCCTTCGCCATCGGGAGAGACAGGGAGAGGCGCGTTTTGAGGTCCACCGTCAGTTCCTCCCGTAAAGGAATTACAGCCTCCTGTTTGTTCTTGGTGTTAGCGGCCTGGACGGTGACGGTGGCGTGGTCTCTGGCGAAATCGAATGCTCCTC
>JAVBRW010000171.1:0-9032 GCA_031547475.1 Planctomycetota bacterium | reverse complement strand
ACATGTATCTGCCCGAACTCGCCACCGGCGAGACGGCGGAGGACGATTTCAACCGGCGCTGGGCCTTGTCCATTCTCGAAGGCACCCTGGAACGCATGCGCGAGGACTGCGCGGAAGGCAGGCGCAAACTCTACTACCTCGCGTTCCGCCGCTATATCGAGTCCTCGGCCGACATGAACCCGCCGAGCTACCGCGAGATCGGGCAGGAACTCGGGGTGTCGGAAATCGACGTGACCAATTTCCTCTACCGGGGCAGGAATATCTTCCACAAGCTGCTGCGCAGCGAAATCCGCGAACTGGTGTCGTCCGATTCGGAAATCGACGCGGAAATCGAGGCGCTGAAAGAATATTTGCGGCGGTAGGGCCGGGTGGGAAATTCGAATTAAGAATTGATAATGAAGAATGAATAATGGATGAGTTAATGATTTAATGAACAATTACCCTTATCGCAACACGGCGATACAGTACTATTGTTCATTAAATCATTAACTCATCCATTATTCATTCTTCATTATCAATTCTTAATTCTTTTTACTCTCCCCCCTCTTCCTTCCCCTTCATCAACGGCTCATCCTCGATCAGCGCGCCGCTTTTCATGCGGATGATGGTTTCGCGCTTCACCGCCTCGACCTTGGCAGCAATTTCGCGTTCCTGGCGGCGGGCAACGCGGCGGGGAGAAGGCGCGGTGTCGGGCTGCTCGAGCATGGAAACGGCAAGCAGCAGGCCGACCAGCGATCCGACCCCCTCCGGCATGCCGTCCGTCCATAATCCGCTCGCCGCCAGCGCGGCGGCGGCGCCCACCACGCCGCCCGCCCACAAACTGTTGCGGCCGAACCGCCCGAGGGCGCGGGCCGCCAGCTCCGCCAACAACGCCAGCCACAGGCCGAGACCGACCAGGCCGGTGCCGCCCAACAGGACGGCGTACCACGGCGTGGGAGAGTCGGGGGCGGAGTGCACCGCCCTGGCGCCGTTGCCGTTGCCGGACAGGAAGCTGCCGGGACCGGAACCGAAATAGGGGCTGGTTTCGAAAATGGCGAACGCCTTGTCGTATTTGTCAAGGCCCTGCGAGGCGGTGGCGACCAGGCGGTGCCGGCTGTCCGCCTCTTTCCGCGCTTTCGACGTGCTTCCGTAGCCGAACAGGATCAGGCAGACGAATATGCCCATTATCCACGCCGGGCTCCGCCAGGAGGCCCAGCCGATCGACAGCCCGATGGCGGCGGCAACCAGCCCGGACAGCGAAAAGCAGGCGCCCAGCGCCAGCGCCGGCAGGAGGAAGGTGCAGAACAGGATGGCCATGGAACGGTTCGAGCGGATTTCGCCGCCGCGCCAGGCGACGAGCAGCGGCAAAACCATGCCTATTCCCAGCCCGTAATCGTGCTGGCTCGACAAGAATCCGCCCAAAGCCATCCGGTCGGCGCCGGAACCCGCCGCATAGCTTTGCCAGATGACGAGCGCGATGTTGGCGCACAGGCCGCAGGCGAGCGCCCACATGAGGCGGTTGCGCCAGGTGCGCTGGGCAAGGAGCGGCAGGAACGCCATGGCGGGGAATATCAATTGCACCGCCCAGGCCAGAAAAATGTCGCCCTCCGCCGACGTGGCATTGTTCAATCCGATGGAAAGGGCGGCGGCGGCCAGCCAGAGAACGCCGGGAACAATGGCCGAAAGCCACAGCGGGAGAAGGGTTTTTTCGCGATGGGGACCAAGGGAAAGCAGGCCCATGATGAGGGAGGCGGTGCCGAGCGGAACCAGGAGCCATTCGCCAAGGGAAAGCAGGGGAAATTGCCAGGCGTCGCCGCCGGGGGGGCCGAGCCGGGTCACCGACAGCAGGAACATGGCGGCAATGCCCGCCCAACCGAACCAGTCCGGAGTGAGGGTTTTCGGCACCGCCAGCCGCGATCTGCCCGCTACGCGTTTTTTCCTGTCAGCCATGGGAACCCCCATATGATTATGAGAAATCAATCGACCGGCGCCACCCGCCGGAGCAGCCAGGCCGGAGCGGCGAGGAGCGCAATTATCGCCACCGCCGCCAATTGGTCCCGTCCGGGCATGCTGATCATCCTGCCTTCGTACAGTTCCCGCAGTTGGTAATGGCCGAGGCTGGCCACCCCGCCGGCGCTCAGGAGAGCCATGCCCCGGTAGACCGCCTCGATGAAGGTTTCCAAATCCTTCCGCGTGCGGTAGACCAGCACCGGCACCAATTTGGATACGATGGACAGGGAAAGAAATACCAGGATGGCGACGGACAGCCACTGGAGGGGCTGGACCCAGGCGAGAACCAGGGGCATCAGGACCAGCGCCCCGCCGGCGAACCACACCACAAAGCTGTCGATGGCGTCGCCGCGCATTTCCAGGAGGCGCGAAGCGGTTTCGCTGGACAATTCCTCGCCGGCCGGCGCCTCCCGGGGCTTTGCCGAATCGCGGACCTGCGACAGGACGGACGCGACAATGGCGTAGGCGGTGAAAAAGGCGGCCGGAATCCGCATTTCGCTGGTCAGGAGCACTTCGACGAACGCCGAATGGGCGGTGACGCCGATGAAAAACAGCAAACCCCAAATCAATCCGCCCAGCAGGGGCGAAACGATTTCGGTGCGCCGGAACAGGGCGGAACGGGCCAGCATCAGGATAAGCATGACGCCGGCGGCGCGGAACGTGTTGTATCCCCCGGTCATGGCGCACATGAGACCGGACAGGGTGGTGAACACGGCCAGGAAAAATGAGGCGGTGGTGGACAGCATGCCCCGGGCCGGCGTCTCGATTTCGTCGCCCCGCTCGGCGGCGGCGGTGAACAAAAGCCGCCAGGCCGAATCGGCCATGGCCAAAAGCGCGCCCGCCGCCAAAAGGTACGGAACCACCAACAGGTTGCCCGCCGTGTTGTTGTAGAAACGGAACAGGCAGTAGCCGGCCAGCACGGCCGACATGGCCAGAAACGCTTTGGAAGGGTTCAGCAGCGCCAACAGGGACAATACCATCTCCTCACTGTTACACACACGGTTCCACCGAGACATGATACCCGTATGGCCGCCCGGTGCAAGGAAAAGGCGGCGGAGCACCTGCTCCGAAAACATCGGATTTGCCTTAACCACTTGATTTATCAGGCGGCATCAATACGATTAAAATTGCGAGTACATGTGCTCGTCCAGTGCCGGAATCGAGCCTTTCGATCCCGGAGTGCATGCGTGGGGAGAGGGAATGGCCGAGGCGGAAGAAAAACCGGCGGCCCAGGGGGAAGAGGACCCGGATCCGGGTCGCGACGCCCTGATGAATGCCGAGGGAGAAAACGCCGCCGGAGAAACCGGTTCGGGCGGAACCAGGGCTGAAGCCAAGCCATCGGCTCCCGCCGGACCGGGCATTGTCCGCCGCGCCCTCGGGTGGGCGATCAAATGGCATCCGGTCGTGTTCCTTGGCGCCGCCCTTGCCCTGGCAGCCTACGCCTGGGTTGTCTACCCGAAGCCGCAGGAAAGGGAAATTCCTTCGGCAAGGCTGTTGTACAACGACGGGCTCGACCGCCTGTACCGCGTCATCAACCCCGATCTCCCGCTCCTCGCCGCCACCCCTTCTGACGAGGCGCTGGCGGCGAGGAACGCGTTCCTCAACCTGTTCGTCTTCCACCGGCCGAATTTGAAAAACTACCCCGAATTCATCAATCCCCATCTTCTTCTGGGCGAAGCCAACCGCCTGCTGGCCGAGTTCAACCCGGCCATGGCAAGCAAATATTACGCCGACGCCCAGGCCGCCTACGCCGACGCCGAAGTGTGGGAAACCCGGGAGGACGACGCCCGCAACCTCGCCGTCTACGTCAACGCCAATTTTCTCGAAGGCCGGGCGCCCCCGCCGGATTCGCCGAACGGTTTCGGCGGCGGAGCGGTGGAATTTTTCGAGGAACACGACGAGGAGATAACCCTCCGCCGCAACCGCCGCCTCGAATACATCCGCTACCGCCTGGCCGAGGCCGACGTCAACCTTGGACGCCCCGAAACCGCCAGGCAGGCGCTGGAGGCCATCCGGCAGGAGGTCGACGGCCGCCGCCGCGAGGAAATACGCCGGATGGCGCTGGACGAGGCCGGAGGCGACACCATGCCCCGGCGGGCGTTCGAGCTGGGCGCGGACGAATTTCTCCTCCTCGATTTCCTTCTCGCCAAGGCATACGACGGACTGAACATGCAGGACAGGGCGAAAGCGTGGTATCTCCGCTATCTCGCCTCGGTGCCGAGCGGGCGCAACCACGCCTTCGTCGTCGACCGCCTCGCCGCCATCAACATGGCGGAGGGCGAACTCTACCACCGGGTCAATCCCGCCCTGGCGGAGCAGGCGTATACGGCGGCCATCGGCTATTACCAGGAAATGGCCGCCTCGCCTTCCGCCTCCCGCGCACAGCGCGACGTCGCCAGCATGGGCCTCGCCAATGCCAACGCGCGTTTGGCCGATCTGTCGGCGGGAGGCGAGCCGACCGGCATCGACGATCTCAACCGGGCCGGGCGGACGATCAGGGGATGGCTCGAGGAATTTTCCGGACAGATGCTCCCGAGGCGCACTCTCGCCCTCCCGAAGGCGGTCGGCGACGCGCTGGCGAAGCCGGAACTGCTGGCGCCCGCTTCCCGCTCGGTGCTGGACGCGGCGGGGGGAACCCTGCTGTCCATGGCCGGCGGCGGGCTGATCACGCCCCGCGAAAAAAGCCGCGTCTACCATACGCGCGCGCTGGAGAATTTCGATCGCGTCGCCGCCGCCAACCCGGGAACGGAGGAAGGCGATCGGGCGACCGTGATGGCGGCGCGGGAGGCGTGGCACCTTGGCCGGAAGGAGGACACCGAAGCGCGTTTCGCCAGAATGATCGATCCGCTCTCGCGCCCCGATCTGATATTGGCCGGGCGGCTGGGTCTGGCGACCATAGCGCTGGATCGGGGCGATCTCGACAAGGCGCAGATGCTGATGCTCGGCGGCTACGCCCATTCGCTGCCGCTGTGGTTCACCCTGGCCGACGCGGACTGGCGGCGCATCGCGACGCGGCTCGGGAATCCCGCCAGCCGGAGCGAAGCGAACCCCTGGCTCCGCGTGTGGGAAACGCTGCCGGAGGAGGGAACGGAAATCGCCGCCTACGCAGCCAGCGGCAGAAGGCTGGACGACGAATACGTCAACCGCTTCCTCCGCGCCATGAACACCCTGCTCAGGCGCGCCGATTTTTACCGGCCCGAATATTTCGTCAATCCCGATCGCAATTTCTACCTTTCCTCCATCCTGTCCCGCGATCCGGAACTCCTCACCCGGCACGAAATCGTCTGGCGGAACCGCATGCTTCTGGAAGAGTCCTGGCCGTACGATCTGTCCCAGCGCGGCGTCAAGAACAACATCGGTTTCCCTCCCTTCCCGCCCGGGAACGAACTGACGCCCGGCGGGCTGGTGGAGGAAAGCCGGGTGCGGGAACTGCTCTCCCGCCTCGCCGTCGCCTGGGCGTCCGGCGCCGCCCGCGAACCGGAACGGGAGGAGCGGCTCCGGCGCCTGATGGCGTCCAACGCCGCCTACCTGGCCACGCTCGACAAATACCACGGCGATCCGGGGGAAATCCTCTACGCGGTGGCGGTCAATTACGAATCGCTGGCCGAAATCCGCGAAGCGCAGGGCAACCATGTCGAAGCGCTGTCCCTCACCGCCGCCGCCGCCCGGAGCTATCTGGACGTGTCCATGCGCGGCCGCGGCTCGCCCAGGGAAATGGACGCGCTGCTGGCGGCGGGCGACGCGTTTTTCCGCGCCGGGCTGCTGGAGCGGACGGTGGAGAGCCAGAAGCGCTTTCTCGAACGCTTCGGCTACACCGCCCTGCCCGGCACCGACGGCGCCATGGCGGTGGTGCGGTCGGAAAACCTGCTCGGCCGCGCCTACTGGTTCCTGAGCGACATGCCGGCCGCGCTGGAATCGTTCGGCCGGAACATTCCGCGCCGCACGCCGGACCGCTACAAATCCATCTACTACATCGGGCGGGTCATGATGGAGGAGGGCGCCGCCGAAAACAATCCCGCCCTTTTGGGCAGCCAGGACAATCCGCTCCCGCAACTGGACAGGAACGGCGATCCAATCATCGAAAGCGCCCTGCAGGCCTTCAACTGGCTGCGGCAGAGCGAAGGCATAAACCCGGCCGCCCGCGCCTGGCGCTGGAGCACCTTCGATCTCGCCAAGCTCCGCTATATTTTCGCCGAACGCGCCCGCCGCGAATGGTTGGCCAAGCCTCCCGATCCCGCCGCGCCGGCCGGAGCTGAACAGCCCAAGCCGTGGCTGGCCCTCTACGAAGAGGCGCGCACGAACCTGACCGAGGCGCTGGATCGCTACCCTCTCCGACGGAACGGCGGCGTCGGCATTTCCATCCGGGTCGAACCGGAGGACTACGCCGACACCATGGCGTTCCGCTTCGAGACCGAATACATGCTGGCCAACACCCTTCTCATCCTGGCCGGAGGCAGGAAGGACGAGGCGCTGGCAGCTCTGGCGCGGACCCACCTCGCCAACCTGGTGGACCGCTCCCGCTACGCCAACGCCCTGTTCGATCCGGCGCTCGATCGTTTCCAGGTCAACTCGGCCGTCATCCGGGAAGAGGTCGACGGCGGCAGTTGGGACAGGGGCGCTCCGCTTCCGCGCACCCGGCTGGGCGACGACGAGGGGCCGACCCACAGCCCGTGGCGGCTCAGGGAAATGCTCAGGAATTCCATGCAACTCCTGGCGGGCGAATATTTCCGCGCCGGCGATCTCGCCGCAACCCGCGAGGACGGCGCCGGCGAGGCGGCGGGCTATTACCGGCAGGCCTACGAGGCGTACCAGACGCTGTACGATCGTTTCGGTTTTGCCTTCGGCTCCCTGGCCATGCTGGGGATGGGGGATTCCCTCGCCCGCCTCGGCCGGACGGACGACGCGGACAACCACTACCGCATGGCCCGGAACATTGCCGAAATGCAGCCACCCGACACCCGCTCCGACGGCCTTCTGAACATTGGGCCCGATTTCTGGGGCAAGAGGGCGGAGGACAGGCTGGAGGACAGAAGAGGGGGATACGCCACGCCGTGACATTTATTTTACCGGTTCAATTTTGACGTGGAACCGGTATAATGTCTTTTTGTTTTCTTAGGAGAAGTCCGATGGCAACCTCCTTGAGTCCCGACCAATGCGGCGAAGAACTGGCGCGTCTCCTGGACGCCCAGGTCGACGTGTGCCGCCTCATATTGAAATGCTCGGAAAAACAGCAGAAGCTTGTCGAGGATCGCCGCGAGGACGAACTCCTTTCCCTCCTGACCGACAAGCAGCGGCTTATCGACCAGCACCAGGCGCTGTCCGCCAAGTCGCAGCCGCTCCGCGACCAGTGGGAGCGCGATCGCGCCAAGGCGGGCCCGCAAACCCACAACCTGGTGGAAATGGCGTGGAACCAACTGAAGGACGTTCTCGACAAGATCGTCAGGCTCGAGGACGCCAGCCGCGCCCTGCTCCAGGATCAGAAGGCCCAGGTGTCCCTCGACATCGGCAAGCTGCAAAAGGGCAAAATCCTCAACAAAGCCTACGGCGGCGCCACCCGTCCGCCCCCGCAGGCCCGGTACAGCGACAAGCAGGGATAGCCGCCATGCCGGACGACCAGGCAGCCGAAACCCTCCCGCCCGGCATGACGCCGGAGCTTCTCGAACTCGGGGAGATAATCCGCGCCTATTCCGCCGCCACCGCCGAACTGCAGCAGTCGCACGAACTGCTGCAACGGCAGGTCATGCAGCTCACCGGCGAGCTGCAGCGGAAAAACCAGGCGCTGTCCGACACCGTCACCCAGGTGTCGTCCCTCAAAAACCACCTGGCCGGCATCATCCAGTCGTCGGCCGACGGCATCGTCGCCATCGATCTCCACCGGCGCGTCACCGCCTGGAACCCGGCCGCCGACGCCCTCGTCGCCATCTGCGGCGCGCCGCCGGAAAAGCCGGAAGGCATGTTCATCCTCGACGTCATGAAGGGCCAATGCCGCGAATTCGGGCTCATGCTCATGCGGGCGCTGAACGAGGACAGGCGCTTTTCCGGCGTCGACATGCGGCTGGTGGATTGCTCCGGGCGCACCCGCTATTTCTCCGCCTCGGTCAGCCCGTTCCGGAACATCGCGGAAAACGGTGAAAACCACACGGCCGGCGCGGTGCAGATTTTTTCCGAACGCACCGCCATCCGCGAGCTCGAGGAGCGCGTCAACCGCCAGGACCGCCTCGCCGCCCTCGGCGAAATGGCCGCCGGCGTCGCCCACGAGATCCGGAACCCCCTGGGCGGCATCGAGCTCTACGCTTCGAGCCTGCGCCGGAAATTCGCCCAGGGCAGCCCCGAATTCGCCACCTGCGACAAAATCATCGCCGCCACCGCCAGCCTCAACCGCATCGTCACCGACATGCTGACCTTCACCCGGGGCAAGCCGCCGCAGATCAGGAAGGCGGGCGTCCGGCAGATCGTCGCCACCGCCGTCGACATGGCGGCACGGGAACTGGAGACGCGGAACGTCCGCGTCCAGATCGACATGCAAATCGACGACCGGCCGCGCATGATGGACCCGGACCAGATCGCCCAGGCCGCCCTCAACGTCATCCTGAACGCCGCCCAGGTCATGTCGTCCGGCGGGACGATAACCGTGACCGTCTCCGAGGAGGCGTGCGGCGACGGCCCGCCAATGCTGATCCTCCGCTTCGCCGACCAGGGGCCGGGCATTCCGGACGCGGTCAAGCCGAAGATTTTCGATCCGTTCTTCACGCTCAGGAAGGACGGCACCGGCCTCGGCCTCGCCATCGTCAACAAGATAAGCCAGGACCACGGCGGCTCCATCGACGTGGCGGACAACCAGCCGAATGGGGCGGTGGTTTCGTTTCGATTGCCGGCGACGGGGGTTGCGTGAATTGACAGCGGATGATTTGCCTATTTGAATATGCGTGTGTGACAGCCCGCGAGCCGCCCCCTCACCCCAGCCCTCTCCCCCTCACGGGGGCGAGGGAGAGTTGGTGGCCGCAACGACAAAGTAAGAACGTTTGTCTTTCCTTTGCCGTATA
>JAVBRW010000341.1:0-5577 GCA_031547475.1 Planctomycetota bacterium | reverse complement strand
CGTTATGCCCTCAAATTCAAGATATTGCATAAAACTTCATCAAAATTGGTCGTGTACAGTGGGGGCGGCCCTTGGGGCCGCCCACGGTTCAATTGGGAATGACGTCATGCCGTCGGGCATGTCCTTTGCGCAGTATGCCGGCCGCGGTCCCGCGCCGAAAGGTGATAGCCGGTTGAAACGCGGGCGGCCACGAGGGCCGCCCCTTGGATGAAATGATTTTTTGAAATTCCCCCCTCCACCTGATAGTATAGTCGAACATCACAAGCTTCGCCGGCCGGAGGATCGCCCCGCCCGGTTTACAGGATGCGACATGGACAAGAACGAAAAACTGTTGGCCAAGGCCCGCGAACTGGCGGATGGCCCTGGCATATACATCATGCATGACACCGAAGGCCACGAAATCTACGTCGGCAAGGCGAAGAATTTGCGCCGCCGGGTGTGCAGCTATTTCCAGAAGCGCGACCGCCAGTACAAGGATCTCGCGCTGGTCGAGAACATCGCCGACTTCGAGTATGTCGAGACCGATTCGGAGCTGGAAGCGTTCCTGCTCGAAAGCAGGCTGATAAAGGATCTCCAGCCCCGCTACAACGTCATGCTGAAAAACAACGACGCCTACCCCTTTATCGAAGTGACGTGGGGCGAGGATTTTCCCCGGGTCAGGACGGCGTGGCGGAAAGACAATCCGGAAAGCCGCTATTACGGGCCGTTCGTCGGGGCGGGGGATATCAAGGGCGCGCTGGCGGCGCTGCAGCGCATTTTCCGGTTCCGATCCTGCCAGCGGGCGATGGACGCGAGCAATCCGCGGCATTTCGGCCAGCGCGGCTGTCTCAACTACCATCTCAAGCGCTGCGCCGGCGTTTGCACCGGCCGCGTCGCCAAAGAGGACTACCGCAAACGCGTCGCCGGCTTGTGCCGCTTCCTGTCCGGGCAGAAAAAGGATTTGATCGTCGATTTGCAGAAGGACATGGAGCAGGCGGCCCGGGAGCTCCGCTTCGAGGACGCCGCCCAGCTTCGCGATCTGGTCGATTCCCTCCTCACCATCAACCAGCACCCCGGCATCGACGAATCCCTGGCCCCCTTCAACCCCCAGACCGAACCGGAAAAAGGGCTGGAAGCGCTCAAGGAGGCGCTCGGCCTCGAACACCTGCCCAAACGCATCGAAGGCATCGACATCGCCAACCTGATGGGAAAGGAGGTGGTGGGGTCGCTGGTCAGTTTCCTCGACGGCGTGCCGTTCAAGGACGGCTACCGCCGCTACCGCATCAAGACGGTGGACGGCCAGGACGATTTCGCCTCCATAGCCGAAGTGGTGCGGCGCCGCTACGGGAAAATGGTTGAAGAAGGGGCGGAGTTCCCCGACATCATCCTCATCGACGGCGGCAAGGGCCAACTGGGCGCCGCCGCCGCCGCCATGCGCGAGGTCGGCGCCAGCCCGAAAGTGCTGATGAGCCTGGCCAAACAGGAGGAAATCCCCTACGTCTCCGGCCACGACGAGCCGCTCCCGCTGTCGCGCCGCAACGCCGGCCTGAAACTCCTGCAGCACGTCCGCGACGAATCCCACCGCTTCGCCCAGCACTATCACCATATCCTGCGGAGAAAGGCGATGTTCGGGGAAAAATAAACGCGCCCGCTTCCGTCCCCCTCCCTCCTCCCATCATTTCACGGCTATACGATAAAAGTTGTCATCCCGCGCTCCTCGACGGTCGATAATTATGATAGCGCCTGTCGAGCGTTTCGACAGGATATCAGACATGTTGGTGCTCGTCGAGGAGCGGAAAACACTGTGGAACAAGCGGTCACCCACCCAGTCCTAGGCTATTTTTGGGCCGCCGTTCTCGGTGCGGTGCAAGGGTTTGCCGAATTTCTGCCCATTTCCTCCAGCGGCCACCTCGCCCTGGTCGAGCATTTGGGGCTCGGGCGGGCGGCGGCGCCGGCATTCGACGTGTTCCTCCATCTGGCGACCCTACTGGTTGTGATTATTTATTTCCGCAAAGCCATATATTGGTATTACCGGAACGATGTGAAAGTGCTTTTGTACGTGGTGACGGCCACCATCCCCACCGCCATTGTCGGCCTGACCTGCAAAAAATATTTCGAAGCGCTGCGTCATTCGCCGACCATGATCTGCATCGGCCTGCTGGTCACCGCCTGCGCCCTGTCGGTGGCGGAGATGCGGAAGGAATCGTCCTGCCGGCTCCGGGATCTCGGCTGGATCGGCGCTTTTCTCGTCGGACTGTGCCAGTCCGTCGCTTTGGCGCCCGGCGTCAGCCGGAGCGGCGCCACCATCGCCGGCGGCATGATTCTCGGGGTGGACCGGGACGAGGCGTTCCGTTTCAGCTTCATCATTTCCATCCCCGCCGTGGCGGGCGCGGTGTTTCTCCATGTTCTGCACGCGGTGAAGGCGGCGGGATTTGCCGGCCTGCGGCAGGGATTGGAGGCCGGGCCGTACCTGGTCGGCTTCGCCGCCGCCGCGCTGGCGGGATTCGCCGCGCTTGTCATTCTCGAACGGGTGGTGTCGCGGGGCGGGCTGGTGTGGTTCGCCGCCTACTGCTGCCTGGCGGCGCTGGCCGGGCTGGCTTACTTCAATTTGATGCGATAATCGGACAATAATCATAGAACCATGGCTGTAAGGAAGGATTCAAGATGGCGAAAACGACCAAGCGGGTGAAAAAGCAGGGGCTGAGCATCGGCGGCGTGGCGGCCGTGTGCATCGGTCTTGCCCTGGCCGGCCTCGGTATTTTCCTGTTCCTGTCGTTCCTGTCCTCGGACGCGGGGATTGATCCGAGGGACGCGGCGGCTCAATGCTGGACCGGCCTGTTGGGTGCCTACGCGGCGTTCGGCGTCGTGCACACCTTCGGCCTGGTGCCGGCCTACATCGTCGCCCTGCTCCTGACGTTCTGGGGCATGCTGATCGTGCGGAGGCTCCGCTTCTTCGCCACCTGGCCCCATGTCATCGGCGGCGCCCTCATCGTCGTCGCCATGTCGCTGGGGTCGTGCGCGTTCGCCGACACCTACGCCATGAACTCGGGCGGATTGCTGGCCGTGTACGTGTCGCCGCCGGCCATTCTCTATTTCGGCCGCTGGGGCCTGGTGCTGGCGGCCCTCGGCCTGATGCTGGTCGGGGTGCTGCTCGCCTTCGGCGAAACGGCCGTCTACGGCGCGCACAATTTCCTCTACAAGCTCCGGGACGTCATTTTCGGCATGCTGGGCGTCGTCGTCAGGCTGAAGGATTTGCTGGTCCTGCTGGCCAGCCCGAAGCTGGCGGTAGCCGGGCCGTCGGTGGCCGAACGCGTCGCCGCTCCGTCCCGTCCGGCGCGGGAAACGCGCGTGTATCCGCGTCCGGAGCCGGCGGCGGACGCCAGGGCCACCGAACCGAAAGAACGGCCCGCCGCCGCTCCTTCTCCCGCTCCCGCCCCTGCGCCCTCACCCGTTCCCGAAGCGTCGGCGGCGCCGGCAACGGCCGAATCCGCGCCGGCGGAACAACCGCCCGAGCCGCCCTTCGCCCTCGAGGACGATCTGGACGAACCGAAGGCGGAGGCGGGCGCGCCGCGAAAGCCGGTCAAGGCGTTCAAGCCGCGCGATCAGTTCAAATCGCGGTTCCTCAACCTCGATTTCATCGACAACTCGCCCGCCGCCGCCGCCGAGCCGGTGCGCGCCGCCATCGCCCAGGAGCCGGTGCCTGTCGAAGGGAAGATCGACATCATCATGGATGTCGACGCGGAAATGGAAGAATCGGACGCGGTGGAACCGGTTGGCGAAGCCGTCGGCGAACCCGCCCTGTTCGAGGCCGAAGCGGTGGCCGAATTCGATGCGGCGGATCGGGAAGAGCCGGTCGCGGTCGAATCGATCGCCCGGCGGGAAGACGGATTCGAGGAGGAGGAGGAGGAAACATTCGCCGAGGCCGAATCCGGGGCGGAAACGGAAGCCGAGCCGGAATCGTCCGAGACTGCCGCGCGCGTCCGCCCGGAAACGCTGAACGATTTCGCCGCCGCGCCCCAGCCTTCGCCCCGCGCCGGCGCCTACGGCTCCAGGCCGACGCCCGCGCTGGCGCCCGCCCACGATCCGGCTCCGGCCGCTTCGGCGACGCCTTCGACCGACATGTCGAACTACCGTTTGCCCCCCATGGAACTGCTCGATCCGCCGGAACCGCCGGTGGTGGAAAACCGCGGCGAAATGGAGGCCCGGGCGCGCATTCTCGAACAAACGCTGGCCGAGTTCAAGATCGACGGCCGGGTGGTGCATATCGAGCGCGGCCCCCGCGTCACCATGTACGAAATCAGCCTCGCCCCCGGCATCCGGCTGAACAAGGTGACGTCGCTGGCCGACAACATCGCCATGCAGTTGAAGGCCGAGTCGGTCCGCATCATCGCGCCGATCCCGGGCAAGAACACCATCGGCATCGAAATCCCCAACATGACGAAGGAGCTGGTGTCGCTGAAGGAAATCGTCGAATCGGTCAACCGGGAAAAGCGCCGCCAGGCCCTTCCCATCTGCCTCGGGAAGGACGTCTCCGGTTCCGCCCTGGTCGCCGATCTCGCCCGCATGCCGCATTTGCTCATCGCCGGCGCCACCGGCAGCGGCAAGTCGGTGTGCATCAACTCCATCATCCTGTCGGTCATGATGTGCTGCCGCCCGGACGAGGCGCAGATGATCATGGTCGATCCGAAAGTGGTCGAGCTGTCCCGCTTCAAGGACATCCCGCATCTCATGAGCCCGGTCATCACCGACATGAAGCGCGCGGTGTCGGTCCTCGAGTGGATTTGCCAGAAGATGGACGAGCGTTACGAACAGATGTCCCAGGTCTCGGTCAACAATATCGCCAAGTTCAACGCGCTCGGCGAGGAAGGCATCCGCAACAAGCTTGACGATTTCGCCAGCCTGGAGGAGATCGAGGCGTTCCCCAAGAAAATGCCCTACATGGTGGTGATCATAGACGAGCTGGCCGATCTCATGATGGTGGCCGGCAAGGAGGTGGAGCAGCACATCACCCGCCTCGCCGCCAAGAGCCGCGCCGTCGGCATCCACCTCATCCTCGCCACCCAGCGGCCGTCGGTGGACGTCATCACCGGCCTCATCAAGGCGAATATGCCGTGCCGCATCGCCTTCCAGGTCGCGAGCCGGGTGGACAGCCGCACCATCCTGGACGGCAACGGCGCCGAGACGCTTCTCGGCCAGGGCGACATGCTCTACCTGCCGCCCGGCGTCGGCAAATTGACCCGCGCCCAGGGCGTGTTCGTGTCGGACGAGGAGCTGTTCCGCATTGTCGATTTCACCAAGGCGGAGGCGGAGCCGCAGTACCACACCGATCTCCTCGGCCCGGTCATCGGCGGCGGCGGCGCGGTGGACGTGTCGGACTTCGACGAGTTGTTCCTCCAGTCCGGCGAGGCCATTATCGAAAACCAGCGCGGATCGGTATCGCTCTTGCAGCGGAAATTCGGCATCGGTTACGGCCGCGCCAGCCGCATCATCGATCAACTGGCCTCGGTCGGCCTGCTTGGTCCCTTCCGCGACGGCAAGTCCCGGGAAATCCTCCTGAGCATGGAGGAGTTCCGCACCAAGTTCGGCGGCGGCGCCTCG
>JAVBRW010000219.1:0-10080 GCA_031547475.1 Planctomycetota bacterium | reverse complement strand
AAAGGAATGCCGCCAACGCCCATATCGATCAATACCTGACCGGCCTCATGTACGCCCTGGACGGCAATTACGAAGCGGCGGAAGGCGCGCTGGCCATGTGCCTGACGCCGCCGGACAAGCGCGGGAGCGATGAAGTCCCGTCGCCGCCGGTCCCGGAAGAGATCGGCGAGGAATGGTTCGCGGCCAACCTCAAGCCCCGCGAAAGCAAATTCGAGAAGAGGAGGGTTCCGGGCGAGGACAGTCCCGGCACGGTCTGCTACGATCTCGTCTACTACAACCTGGGCGTCGCCTACATGAAAACGCAGCGCTACAGCGAGGCCAGGATGTGTTTCAAGGGCGTCCGCGATCTCTACCCGCCCGACCGCTCGCACCTGTTCCGCCTGTGGGCCGATAGGTTGTCCGAAGAGGCGAAGGCGAAAATGGAACCGGCGCCGGCGGAGTGAAGGCGAAGCAAAAGGGGGTGAGAGAATGGTGAAATATGTTGTCCCGCACCCGCACGACACCCTGGCCCGGCATTTCCTGACCGCCGGGGATGTTGCCGCCAATCTGCTGCGGCAGTACATCGATCCGGAAGTCGCCCGTCTGCTCGACCTCGACAACCTCAAATGCGAATCCTCCGAAACGGTGGATGCGTCCTTGTCCGAATATATAGGAGATCTGCGGTTTTCCACCACATTCAAGCACTGCGAAATTCCGTCCGAAGTGTTCATTTTTTTGGAGCACCAGTCGAAAAAGGATCGCTTGATCGGGTTCCGCCTGCTTCGTTACATCGTCAACGCGTATGAAAAAAAACTGGGCGCGCGAAAGGAAGGCGAGCGGATGGGGGAATTTCCCTATCCATTGGCCGTAGTACTCTATCACGGAAAAAACCGTTGGAAAGACATGCCCCGGATGCAGGATCTGATACCCAAAGTGCCGGGAATGGAACAGGATGTTTTGAAATTTCCGCTATTTTTGATAGACTTGGCCGCAATGCCGTCGGGTACAATAAAGGGTGTTCCTCCCGTCCGTGCCCTGTTGGAGGCTTTGCAGGCGGCGGGCGCGGGGAATCTGCCCGAGCGGATCGACAGTATAACGGAAACGCTGTCCGCCGCAAAAAACGATCTCCGCGCCGGAGGCTGGATGTCGGCGTTGCTTCATTATGCAACCGCGCAATTCCGCTTCGAGAACGCCAAAGCGTTTTATACCCGCGCATTTGGCAGGATTTTCGACAAGAGAAAGGCTGAAGATATGGCTACCACCACCGCTGAGGAATTTTATCTTGAAGGGTTGACGGAAGGCGAGGCGAAAGGTAAAGCGGAAGGCGAAGCGACGGCGATTGTCACCGTTTTGGAAGCCCGCTTCGGCAGAATTCCCGCTTCAGTCAAAAAAACAGTCGCCGAATGCTCCGACCCTGCCGTACTCCATTCGTTGACCGCTCTGGCAGCGACGTGCAAGTCGCTCCACGAATTCAAACGCGGATTGGACAAATAACCACCACTTCTCACCGAAAGATCATTCCATGAACTCCAAACAACGCATTCTCGCGACTCTCGAACACCGGGAATCCGATCGTGTTCCCCTCGACATCGGCGGTTTCAACAACACGACCATGCACCACTCGGTGTACGCCGAGCTGCGCCAACGCCTCGGCCTTCCGGCGAAAACGCCGACCATCCGCGCCTGGAGCCAGAAAGTGGTGGTGCCGGACGAGGATGTGCTCGAACATTTCGGCGCCGACGCCCGGGTCGTCTATCTCGACGAGGCGCACGCCCCCGTCGACAACGGCGACGGCACGCTGACCGACATGTGGGGCATACGCTACCGACTCAATCCCGACGGCTACTATTACAACATGTGCGCGCATCCCCTGGGCGGCGCCGAGTCGGTCGCCGACATCGAAGCGTACCGCTTTCCCGAGCTGAACGAACGCATGGTCGCCGGCCTCAAGGACAGGGTAGCGGGCCATCCCGACAAATGCCTCGTGCTGGAAGGATTCCGCGAATCCATGTTCGGGCTGCCGTCGTGGCTCCGGGGGACGGAGAATTTCTACATGGATTTGGCGAGCGAGGACGACATGTGCCCGGCGCTTCTCGATCGCGTTCTCGACTACATCATCCGGATGATGGATCACGCCATGGCCGCCATCGGCGGCGGGGTGGACATCATCAAGTTCGCCGACGACATGGGCACCCAGTCGAGCCTCCTGCTGTCGCCGGAAAGCTACCGAAAATACATCAAGCCGCGCCACGCCAGGCTGTTCGCCCACGCCAAGCAAAAGTACGGCGCGAAAGTGCTGCTGCACGCCTGCGGCGCCATCCGGCCGAGTCTCGGAGACTTGACCGAAATCGGCGTCGACGCCATCAACCCGGTGCAGATTTCCGCCGCCGGCATGGAGCCGGCGGGCCTCAAGCGCGACTTCGGGAAAAAGGTGACGTTCTGGGGCGGCGGCGTGGACACCCAGGGCGTTCTCGCCTTCGGCGCGCCGGCCGAGGTCAAGAAGCAGGTGGCGGAGAATCTGAAAATTTTCAAGGCGGGCGGCGGCTACGTATTCTGCCAGGTCCACAACATAATGCCCGGCGTGCCGATCGACAACGTGCTCGCCATGTACGAAGCGTACAAAAACAATGCATAATGCATATTGCATTATGCATTATCCCACGATTCCCCATTCCGTCGCGCGCGACTCGTCGAGCGCCCATACCTTGTGGTGCAGATCGATCAACGTGTTCGGCTCGCCGAGAAGAATGTTTTTCTCTTCGCGGGTCAGGCCGTCCGGGCCGTTGCTCAAGGCCTTATCGACAAGCTGGTGGAGCCACGCCTCTTTTTTGGGCGAGTTCCTCCGGTTGTGGGCGACCAGGGTGACATGGAGCGCGAGGACGCGGGGAATGACCACGGCGCGGACAAAGCCCTGATCCGTCGAAAGAGGAAACGGCGAAGGCGGTGCGGGAACGACGAGGTTTTCCCCCAGGTGAACCAGTTCCCGGGACGGCCGCGTCTCGGCCGGCGTGCGGAACAGCCCGAGACGGTTCGCCCGATCGCCCAGGGAAATGCGGCTCGTCCACACCGACAACGGAATCGACACCGCCAGCCCGGCCACGATGGGCAGCAGCCAGAAGAAAAAGCCTGGATTGACCAGATACATGAACCCGCCCCAGAGGATGCCGATCAGCACGCCCCACCAATGGAAACGGAGCGCCTGGCCCCACGACGTTCCGCCGTCGCCCCGGTTCTGGGTGTTCCAGCGCACGGTGAACCCCAGGAGGGTGGTGACGACATAGAGGCTGTGGTACAGCATGCGCACCGGCGCCAACAGGCTCGAGACGGCCAGTTCGCCGAGGAAGCTGGCGGTCAGGGCGATGATGCCGCCGAACGCGCCGGCGTATCCCTTGACCGTGGCGATGATCAGAATGAATATTTTCGGCAGGAACAAGAGCGCCGCCGTGCCGCCGAACAGCGCCAGCATCCAGTTGGTGAGATGGCGCGGCCATTCCGGGAACAATGCCGGACCTTCCGGGAAATAGACCGGCGCCACGAACAGGTCCATCACCGCCTGCGCCGAACTCGCGACCAGGAAAAAAAACCACAGGAGCGCCGACACATACGACATGATCCCGTTGATGAACAGCGCCCGGTGGGTGGGGAAAATGCCGTGGGCGAACACCAGCCGGCTGTGTTGAAGGTTGCCCTGGCACCAGCGGCGATCGCGGATCAGCTCGTCGATCAGGGTCGGCGGGTTTTCCTCGAACGAACCGTCCAGCTCGTACGCCAGCCAAACGCCGTATCCCGCCCGCCGCATCAGCGCCGCCTCGACGAAATCGTGGCTGAGGATGGGGCCGCCCAGCGGTTTCGCGCCCGGCAGGACCGGGAGATGGCAGTACTTCATGAACGGCTCGACCCGGATGATGGCGTTGTGGCCCCAGTACTGCGCGTCCCCGAGTTGCCAGTAATGAAGTCCGGCCGCGAACACCGGGCCGTAGAGGTGGTTGGAAAACTGCTGGATGCGGGCGATGAGGGAGCGGCTGTTGATCGAGCGGGGCGCGGTCTGGAGAATGCCGATATCGGGCCGAGCCTCCATCGCCTGCACCATGCGGACGAGGGTCGATCCGGACATCAGGCTGTCGGCGTCGAATACAATCATATACGGGTAATTGGCGCCCCAGCGGCGGCAGAAATCGGCGACATTGCCGCTTTTGCCCTTGCGGTTGATTTTGCGGTGGCGGTAAAAAACGCGGCCGAACGCGGCTTCTTCCCGGCACAGATCGTGCCACGCCTCCTCCTCGTTGACCCACGCTTCCGGGTTGGTGGAATCGCTCAGGATGAAAATGTCGAAATGGCCGGACGCGCCCAATTCCTTGAGCGAGCGCCAAACGGTGCGGACGCCTTCCATGACGCGGCGGGCGTCCTCGTTGTAGAGGGGAAACAGGACGGCGGCGCGGGCGCTTTCGGGAAGGGTCGTCGCCATCGGCAGGCCGGCGGTGACGGTGAACCGGTCGTAGCGCCGGAGCAGGACGAACATGCCCGCCACCGCGCTCCAGAACCCCACCGCGATCCAGCCGAACAGGACGGCGAACAACGCGGTGAGAAGGGCGTTCAGGACAACGCCCTCCTTGGTCGGAAGCAATTCGTACATGACCCTGGCCGCCATCAGGGACGGCAGAAACGTCAGCGCCAGCAGAATAAATCGCCGGCGCAACCCCCTCCGCTCCCAGACCGGCTTCGCCGGGGGGCCGGCATCTACGCCCTCCGCCTGTTCCATGGAGATTCCTTGAGATTCAACATGCCGAGAGCATTGGACAGGAGCTTTTTACCCGCGCCGTACAGGGTTAACTCGCCCATCTTGCCGGACAGCATGGGTCGGCGGTTGAGGGGCGGGGTGCTGCGAAGGATGGCACCGCCGGAATCGGCCAGACAAATGGAAGGGTTCTGTTTTTCAAGAAGCGCCCAGAGTGCGGCCATAGCCTGTTCAGGCCCCGCCTCGGGGCCGGCCCGCCGCATGGTTTTGGCCGCCAATTCGAGGCTGGGAAGCGCACCCATGTCCATGCCGCGCAAATACAGCATGACCCGGTCGCGGGCGGCCAGAAGCGAGCGTTCCGGCTCGCCGCCGTCCCGACCGTCGGCGGACTGGAGGTGCGAACTATCGTCTGGCATGTTTCCCTTTCTTCCGATCTTATCAGCCAATCAATACCCCGGCTAGATTATCACTGTCTCCCCGGTCGCGGATTGTCGCGACCGCGAATGCAATTTGGCCATTGCATTATGGTTGCGGCGCCCAATCATAAATCCAGGTCTCGGTCAACGGTTCGGGCAGATTTTCCCCTCTTTTCAAATGCGCTTTAAAACGTATTCGTGGCGCGCCATCCCGGGCGGACAAAAGGCTTTGCAACATGCCTTCCTGCGGCGGGCGGAACTTCAGGGTCAGGCGCCAGCCGCCGGTGACCGGATTTTTCACCAACTGCTTTTCGATGAGCGGCGCCTGTTCCGGCGATTCAATCACGCTGGTCAAGCCGGTGTCGGCCGGCAGGCTTTTGAGTGTTTCGCCCTCGAAATCGATGATGAAGGTGATGGCGTCGTTGTTGGGCGATTTGATCATGCGGGTGTCGGCGGCGCGGCCCAATTCGTGCGGGGAGGCGCCCGGCGGCATCCAATACAATGTATACGCCATGTTGAGGCAAGGCTTCGACTCGGGCGCCGGCGCGGCGGCGGGCTGGGCGCCATTGGCCTGAGCCGGGGGCTGGCTTTCGGCATTGTCCGGCACCCAATAGGCGATGATGTTGTTATGGTATTCCTTGCCGGAGGGGACTTCCACCAGTTCGATGCGCCCCGCGCCCCAGTCGCCCTTCGGTTCGACCCACACCGAAGTGGAACGTTCGTAGCGGGTGGCGAGATCCTGGTAATGATCGAAATTGTTGTCTCGCTGGAACAGGCCGAATCCGCGCGGGTTGGCCATGGGAAACGTATTGACGGTCAGGCGCTCCGGATTGACCAGCGGGCTCCAACACCAGGCGCCTTCCTTGGTATTGAACAACAGGCCGTCGGTGTTGTGAATTTCGGGGCGGTAGTCGCCGGGCTTTCCGTTCTGCGTCTCGGAATAGAGAAACACGCCGGTAAGGGGGGATATGCCGATTTTGGACGGCAAGGTGGCGTTCTGGCGCTTGTACAGCTTGCCCGCCACATGGACGACAAGGGCCGAGCCGGGAGCGATTTCCATCCGGAACGCGCCGGTGACGCTTTGCGAATCCAGCAGGGCGAGCAGGGTGAATTTGTCGCCGTCGTTGCCGGGTTCGATAAGCCAGAATTCGCGGAAATAGGGATATTCCTCGCCTTTCGGCAGCGCGGTGTCGAGGCCCACGACCCGCGCGTAGGCGCCGTAGCGGGCGTTCCTGCCCTTGAACAGAAAATGCGTGGCGCCCATGAAGCCGACGGTCGAACTTTCCTCGCCCTGCGCGTCCAGGCGATCGGGGATTTCGCGCGGCATGTCGAGGGCGAAGCCGGCGAAGTCGAGCCCTTCCGCATGCTTGACCTGCTCGGCCAGCGCATCGTCGGCGAATTGGAACATGTCGGCCGAGAACGGGATTTTTTCTATGCCGGTCTTTTTGACGATGTTGATGACAGCGGTGCGATCGAAAAGGTAGCCGGGATGGATCAGGCGGGCATTGAAGGCAAGGGGCGTGTTTTTCCACACGACGTGTTCCGGCTTCGGACGAATGGCGCGCCACTGCTCGACCGAAAGATTGCGCAGAAAATCGGGGACTTGCCGGGCATTGGCGTCATACGGCCTGGTCGCCAGTTCCTGAGCCATGCGCTCGACATCGGCAAGCCGAACGGCGGGAGCGGGAGCGGCGGAGGCGGGTGCGGCGGCGGGGGCAGCGGGCGCGGGAGCGGCTACGGGAGCGGGAACGCTTGTTCCGTTCGGGCCGACTTCGCCCGCCCGAATGCGCACGGAACAGACACTGCCGGCCGCCAGACAGACAAGAAGGCAGACGAGGAAAGACTCCGCCATGCGGAACATTCGCCGCCATCCCCATTTCCCCTGTACGGGGCAGATTGTGCGCATACCCTTAAACCCTTGTTCAACAAAACATTTCGGTGCAATAGAGTGCGCTCTTTGCCCGATTGAGCCACAAATATATGCATGTTTGAAAAAATGCAAGAACAAAAAGAGTCAACACTTATCCCCCGATCCTCTGCCAAGGCGGCATGGAATATAATTACTGTCATGAATCATCGCCCCGTCCCGCGCTTTTTCATGATATCATGATGATTTTTATGGGGTTGAGATTCGAAAAGCTTTCCGTTGCCGGTTGATCGGCCCGCGCCGAAACAGCGGATTGTCCCCCGGTTTCACGGAAGCGCCCGGTTATTCCATGAGAAAATCGAATATCTTGTCGAGATTCCTTTGCTCCGGCGCCAAATAACGGTTGGCGAGCCGGGGCGGCGACAGCAGGGGAAAACTATAGCGTTGATCCTCCGGTTCCCAATCGCCCGGCCATTCCGGCCCGAGTTCGGGCACGCGGAACACCCTGACCTCACCGCCCGCGCCGCCCCGCGCCGGAATGCCCCGAAGCGCCCTGCCCCCATCCGGCAGATCCACGCTTTCGGCCGACACCCAGGCCGATGCGACAAACGAGGCGTAGCCGATTTTGGGCTGGCGGTTCCGCGCTATCCGCATCATGTCGTCGGCCAGCGCTTTGAGGTTGTCCTGATCCCGGCGGTGGACCATGTCCGACTTGGTCGCGACAAACGCCGCCCGATCGACATTGGTGAAGAACCACCCGCTCGGCTCGATATTGCCGGCCAAGGTCTCGATCAAATGGTTGGTATCGTTGTAGCGGCCCACCCCGCCGGACAAAATGCCGGGAATATCCACCAGCACCAGCATGCGATCGCACGCGTTCACCTCGTCCAGGAGCGGCTCGATCACCCGCTCCCGGTAGGCGCGGTAATGGGCGGCGAAGCGTTCGGCCAGCGCCGCGTTCCGTTGGCGCGCCTCGCGGGGCAGCGGACAGAATTCGCCTCCGGCCAAGCCGGACAGGCGGCTTTGGCCTTCGTTTTCGATATCGGCATAGCCGAAAACGCCCGCCCCGCCGTGGTCGAGCATAAAGGTGGACGGGGTGATTATCTGGAATTTCCCGTGCACCATATGCGCCAGGCAGCGTTTGTAGGCGGGCAGGAGATCGCTTTCCGCCACGGCCGGGCGGTTGGCGATGGCCAGATACCGGCCCATGCCTTCGCGCAAGCGATCGTACGATTGCCACATCTCGACCAGTTCGTCCGACCAGGAGGCAAAATCCTCGTGCCTGCCCATCAGCGCGTCGGACAAGCGTTCGCCGGGAAAATCGAGGAAATCCCATTCGACATGGCGGCTGTCGAGGCCGCGGTGCAGGCGCATTTTATTCCACAGCCGGCTGGGCCAAGCCAGGCGCGAGTAATTGAAACCGCAGCGGTAGCGGTAGATGTCCCGCGTCTTGTCCGGCCATTCCACCCGCTGCGATTCCATCAGCCTCGCCCGCAGGCGGGTGCGGGGAAACGGCGCGAACGCGCCGCCGGGTGTCAGTTCGCGGAAACCGGTCAGTTCGGCGCCGCCGGCTATGCGGAATCGGTCGGGATCGAAATGCTCGATATGCTGCAACAGGGACAGGAGAAACACCGTCTTTCCCGATCCCGCCAGACCGGTGACGGCGATGCGGCGTTCGTGATCAAGCCAGCGCATGCATTCCTTTCGCGACAAACGCCCCGTTCTCCGAAGGCAAAACATCAATAGTATTGAACAAGCGCCGGGGATCAATGCTTCTCGTTTATTCTTGCGCCTCCTCTCTCCGGCGTTATAATGTCCGGCATTCAAATTCTTTGCGTTTCAAGAAACCTCCAACCGTTTTTTGGCAATCCCATCCGCAAGCCACAAGAAGGAGTTCGAAAATGTCGACGGAAGTTGTCAAGGTGAAGTCCGGGGATTTGGAAAAGATGATTGTCAAGCGCCTGGTCGAGGCCGGGATGGGCCAGGAAGAGGCGGCGACCGTGGCCGATGTCCTTGTTTTCGCCGAACTGCGCGGCGTCGCCTCGCACGGCGTCGTCCGGGTCGAGCACTACACCAACCGCATCCGGGCCGGCGGCATCAATCTCGATCCCGGCTTCCGGGTCGAATACGTCAAGCCGAACATCGGCCGCCTCGACGCCAAGGGCGGCATGGGCCATGTGGCCGGCGTCATCGCCGCCCGCGAAGCCATCCGCGTCGCCCAGGAATACGGCATGGCGATGATCGGCATCTGCAATTCGAGCCACAACGGCGCCCTCGCCTACTACGCCCAAATGGCGCTGGACGCGCGCATGGCCTCCCTCGTCTGCGTCAACACCGATCCGCTGGTGGTGCCCTTTGGCGGCCGCTTCTCCTTCACCGGCTCGAACCCGCTGGCCTTCGGCTATCCCGGCCGCAAGGAAGACATGCTTATCGACATGGCGACCAGCCAGGTTCCGTGGGGCAAGGTCATAAACCACCGCCTGTCCAAGGAACCCATGCCGGCCGGCCTGGTGCAGGACGCCGACGGCAATCCCACCACCGACGCCGACAAGGCGGTGTCGCTGACCCCGTTCGGCGGCGTCAAGGGCTGGGGCGTCAACCTGATGGTGGAAGCGCTGACCGGCCTGCTGGTCGGCGGCGTGTTCGGCCCGCACGTGTCGAAGATGTACGCCGACATCGACAAGTACCGGAACGTGTCCAACTTCATCATGGTCATCGATCCGTCCGCCTTCTACGGCGGGTCGGACGCCTATCTCGACGTCGCGCAGGCGATGTTCGACGAAATCCACGCCCAGCCGCCGACCGCCGGCTTTTCGAAAGTCATGATCCCGGGCGAAATCGAGCGCGAACGCATCAAGCAGTACCGGGCGGAAGGGATTCCGGTGCCGAAGGCGATTTACGACTTTTTGGCAAAATAGGAATTCACGATTCACAATTCACAATTAAGACGAAGATCACATTTTACCTTATCATCAACAACAGATCGACATGCATCGCAAGTCTGTGGTTGATAGAAAAGTAAAATGTGATCTTCGTCTTAATTGTGAATTGTGAATTATGCATTCCTCCGTCGCTTCGCTTTC
>JAVBRW010000424.1:0-4215 GCA_031547475.1 Planctomycetota bacterium | reverse complement strand
GAAGGACCGACGGAAAGGAAAAAAAGAGACGTGATTTAGATTATCCTACACGCTTGAGTTCGGAAATTCAACCCCGCGAGAGAACGTCCGTTTAAATTTTCAGACTTCGGACTTACGAACGATTCCCGTCTCTCGGACGCCCGAACGCCCAAGGCGCACGCCGCATCGCACAAGACCGGCGGCGCCGATGCGCTGGCGGCGACCGACATCGGCGCTATGCCGACCGCTCCGGCCGACGGGAAAAAGTACAACGCTTCGGGCAGCGCGTGGGTGGAGGCGTCGAGCGGCGGCCTGCCCGCCGGCGGCAACGTCGGCGATCTGATTGGCAATACTGCTTCGGGCGTCGGCGCCTGGCAGTCGCCGGCGACGGTGGCGGATCGCTTCCCGAAGGCGAGCGCTGCCGGATACGGTTTGTGTAAGGTGGACAACGTAACCATCACATCCTCGGGCGGCGTGATTACCGCCATCGGCGGCGGCGGCGGCGGGACGAGTGATCACCGGGCGCTGTCCAACCGCGATGACCCTGACCAGCATCCGACATCCGCCGTTACCGGCCTCGATACAACGCTTTCCGGCCTGCGTATAGATGTGGACGCCAAGGCGGCGGCGACCGATCTGGCCGCGCACACCGGCAACAAATCGAATCCTCACGAAGTGACGGCGGCGCAGGTCGGGGCGGCGCCGGCGGAGCACGATCATGACATCGATGATGTCACCGGTTTGCAATCCGCGCTCGACTCGAAGGCGGTAGCATCCGACCTGACTGCACAGACCGGCAATACCAGCAACCCGCACGCGGTGACAGCCGCCCAGGTGGGCGCGGCTCCGACGAATCATACTCAGGCCATTTCCACCGTCACCGGTTTGCAGGCGGTGTTGGATTCGAAAAGGTCATGGCGGTTATGGCGACTGCGGTTTCGGCGGCGGCGGCATGTTGTTCGGCCTCCTCCTCGGCGCCGCGTTCGGCGGTTTTGGCGGATTTGGCCGCGGCCACGGCGGTAGCCACGGCGGCGGCCACCTGGACGAAGCGCTTTTGGTCCGGGATATTCTCAATACCAAAAGCGAACTCAATACCCGCATCTGCGATGTGGAAAAGGAAGGACTTCGCGCCGAAGCCCGCCTAGCGGACAAGATTTGCGATGTCCACCACTCCGTCAATCTCAATGTCAAGGACTGCCTCATCCTGCACGAACGCCAGTCCCGCGAGATTGACAACCGTTTTTGCGGGGTCGAAAAGAAGCTGGAAAAGATTTGCGGCGAAGTGACCCGCATCCCCGGCTTTATCCGCAATGCCGGCGCCAAGAGCACTATCCGCAATCAGATCGCCACGCTCGGCCTCACCGCCGCGCAGGCCGCGATCCTGGGATCCGCCATCGACGATATCGATTCGTGCGCTCCGACCGGATGCGCCTGTTAGGCGGATATCGTTTTTTCGTCATGGGGCGGCGCGGCTGTGGCCGCCCCCTTTTCGGGAAGGAAATTCATGTCAGCCAACGATCCCTTTGCCGCCATGAACGAGATGATGAATGGGGTTCGCCAGCAAATGGCGATGCTGGAGCAGATGCGTCAGCAATACGCTCAAATCCAGGCGAAGCCGCAACCGGTTCCGGCCGTTTCCGCGCCCGCCGATATGCAGCAGCGCGTCATGGCGTTGTATGGCAAAACCCCTCGAGGGCGGGAGCAGGTCACGAAATACAACCAGGCATTGGTTGCCTGGATGGAAAAGGAAGGCCATAACGCCCGCATGCGCGAGCAATTCGAAGCGGCGAATCCGCAATACCGGGAGCTTCGCCAGAACGGCGAAGACGCGGCATGGGAATATGCCCAACAGATTGCCGACCGCGCGGCCGCATCCGGATCTAATGTGCCGGTGGTCGCGGACGATGCCATCCCGGCCCCGCCCACGCCGCGCCGGGGACGGAAACCGGCAACAGTTGCCGGCTCGAATCCGGTTGATACCGTCATCACCGACAATGCGGAGATTTAACCAATGAGCGATACGGAAGTTAAAACGCTTCTCGGCCAATTGCAGACATTGACGGCCAAGGTCGATCACATTGCCGAGTTGGTCAATCGTATCGCCTATAGCAGCGACGGATCGCCCCGCTGCGCCGGCCGGGGGGCGCGAATCGATCACCTGGAACGCGATGTGGAATTGTGCCACGCCCGCATCAGCGGAGTCAAGAAATGGCTGATTGGCGTGCTGGTCGCCGCCGCCGGCACGCTGGCGAATTATGCATGGGCTATCATTCAATCGTCGGCAAAGCATTGAGGAGGAATACAGTGGATAAGGCTGCCGCGTGGCTTCGCGCCAACAAGGAGGCAATTATGAAATATTTCTGTGCCGCCGCCGCCATCGTTCTCGCCCTGCTTGTTGCCGCGGCAGGCTGCCGCCGCATCCGTCAGGAACCGCCCGCGCCCGAGGTGCAGGCCTACGAGATTTCGAACGGAACCAACTTTGTCGCCCAGACGGCGGAAGTCATCGAGGTCGAGGCGGATATCTTCCTCGCCGACCGTCCGGCGCCCGTCCGGACCAGGCTTCGCATCAGGCCGGGGACGTGGGTCGTTCCGGAGCAGATGCTGGACATCGGCGGCCCGATGGGCGACGGCACCGTGTGCACCGGGAAGTATTGCGAGGCGAAGCCATGAAAAAGAATATGGTCAAGGACATTGTATCCGCCGGCCTGATCGTCGTTACACTCGTATTGATTGCGGCCGGGTGCCGGCCGTTCGCCCGGATGACGGCGCCGGACATTTCCGCCGCTGTGCCGTCCATTGCCTTCGAGCCGATTTACCTGTACTATGTCGCCGGCGGTGTGCTCATGGTCTTGGGCATCGTCGTCGTCGCGCTGCGTGGCCGGGCTACCGGCTTTATCCTTGTCGCCGGCGGCGCTGGCATGGCCTGTTTCGGCCAGACTCTTTTGCGTCACCAATGGCTGTCCCTGGTCGCCGTGGTTGGCGCCGGGGCTGTCGCCGGGTTTATTGCCTACGATCGTTGGAAGGCGAGGCGGGAGTTGCACCGCAATCAGGATGTTGGCGAAATCCTTGTCCAGAAAATAGGGTCTCTCCCTGGCGGCAAGGAAATTACCGCGTCAATAGTGGAGGACGGGCCGGAGAAGGAGTCTCTTGTCCGGAGTGTCGTCGGTCCTATCAAGGAACGACTGGCAAAGAGGCGGCAAAAAGAAACCGGTTAGATGCGGTTGATTCTGTCGTCCCGCCGATCCCGCGGGATAAACTGGCCATAGTGTCGGCGAAAGACTTCCGGCGTGTTCCCTGTCCAGGAGCACGCCGTATCCACATCGACACCCTCCTGCACCGCCAGCGACGAAAAAGTATGGCGGAATACATTCCAGCTAATGCGATCCAGACTGACCTCCAGTTCCTCATTCCGTTCGGCTATGGCAGCCTTGTAGGCATTCCACTGTTTCCTGAATTCCTTGGCTTTGGAAGGGGGCGGCTTGAGTATGCCCCACTCCCTGGTCAGATTTTCCTTTTTGGCTTTCTTCAATTTATTGGCCAGGGAATTCAGGCGCCCCAGCCGGCTCTCGCCTTCCGGCACATTCACCACATAGCCGGTACGGTTGGGCTCTCCCAGCAGGAATTCTTCAAGAACGGCATGGAGGGGGAACGTGCGGGAAATCTTGGTCTTGCTTTTTCTGACAACGATCAGGCCATTGTCGAGGCGGATATCCTCCCACCGCAGGTTGGTGATCTCCCCGCGGCGCATGCCGGTCAAAAAGGCGATGACGATGGCAACCCATTCCGGCCAACCCGCGAGCATGGCCAGGACAATAATTTCGTCGCGCTCGGCCCGGGTGCAGTAGATGATCGGCGTTTCCTTGCCTTCGTTCATCCGTTTGATGGCGACGAAGGGATTGGAGCCGAAGCGGCGGGTATTCACCAGCCAACTATAAAACTTTTTGAACACGGTCAGGGTGCGGTTATGGGTGCCGGGTGATCGGCGCTTCGCGATCTCGGCCATGTAGGCAGCCGCCAGTTGCTCCTCCACTTTCTCGAGCCCGCCCGCCTTCGCCTTCAGCTTTTCCAGCATGGCCAGGGAATCGTCCACCCAACGTTCGGTATTCTTGCCCTGAATCTCATGCCGGTAGTCGTCCAGCCACGTGCCCGGGACGGGAACCGGACCCTCCCGGGCGGCGCCGTATCGGTCGCGGATATAGCGCACTACGCCAGGTTCATGCGCACAGCTCATGGGAA
>JAVBRW010000281.1:0-7211 GCA_031547475.1 Planctomycetota bacterium | reverse complement strand
CGATGGATCAGACCCTCGGCCTCGCCAAGGCGGGCCACGACTACGTGTTCAACTCGGGAAAATGGTGGGACTACCGCCAGGACTGGTTCGTCGACCAGATGCGCATGGGACAGGGACAACTCCGCTCCGTCTGCTTCCCCGAATCCCACGACACGCTCCGCCTGGCCGATGAATGGCACAAGGATCTCGACCGCATCAAGCAGCATTATCTCTTCAGCGCCCTCATCTCGTCCGGCGTTCTCATCCTCCTGGGGTTCGAATACGGTTTCATCAAAAAGCCGTCGGTCGTCCACACCCACCCGCACGATTACGAAGGCGCCAACTACGACTTGACCGACTATATCCGCGATGTGAACATGCTGAAGCGCGGCCACCGCGTGTTCGCCGAGGACAACCGCATCGAACGCATGGACGCCGGCGACGACGCCATCCTCGCCATCCGCAAAACCACTTTGGACAACAAACAGTCGGGGCTTTTGCTGTTCAACCGCACGGCGGAAAGCCGCGATGTCAATTTGAAGGATTTGTTGAACCGCGTCCATGTCAACCCGTACAAGCCGACGGCGGCCGCGAATGTGCGCTTGCCGGAGAAGGCGGAACGCCTTCGTTTGAACAGATATGGAGCGGTGGCGTTCAGGATTTATTGATTTAAGATTGTAGATTGTAGATTTAAGATTTACTTCTTGGAGAACGCGTGGAAAAGGAAGAGTTGCGCCAAAGGACAAAGGTTTTTGCTTTACGCGTCATGAAAATGACTGGTGCACTGCCAAAATCTCCAGCTGGTCGAACGATAGGCGGCCAGATTGTCCGTTCTGCGACTTCCGTTGGTGCTAATTATCGTGCCGCATTACGCGCGCGCTCAAGAAACGAATTTATTGCAAAACTTTGCATTGTTCTTGAGGAAATCGATGAATCCTGCTACTGGCTTGAGTTGATAGTTGAAGGCCAACTGCTGAAAAATCACTTGCTACACGATCTTTGTTCCGAAGCCAATGAACTGACAGCGATATTCGCCGCTTCAGTAAAAAGCGCTCGAATAAGAGCAAAAAAATCTTAAATCTACAATCGACAATCTTAAATTTACCCAACCTGGAGTATAGTTCAATGAGCAGAATGTACACCGATTCCGGCCGCGCCTTCCAAGAGGTATCCGCGCTGCCGATGGACGAGGAAGGCTTGCAGGACATGAAGCGGCGGGTCAAGGTCCAGCCGCACTTTCTCGGCGAGCCCCTGGTGGTGGTGGCCGAGGCGGAGGACTTCCCCGCCATCTGCCAGCCGGGCGACGAAACCATGGTCGCCATCGATTCCATCGGCCGCACCGCCGCCGTCACCATCGCCATGGGCGTGGCCGACATTTCCCAACAAATCTCCACACTGCAACTGGCCGCCAACCTCGCCCACCTGTCGACCGACGAAATCGGCCGCATCGCCCGCAACTTCATCGACCGCACCTCGAACGACCAGCTCCGCCGCCTGTGGGAGGACATGGACGTCGAAATGTCCGAGGACGCGGTGGAAATCGCCAGCCTCCTCGCCGCCGCTTTCGAACGCGACGCCGAGGACTTCGCCACCCTCATCAACAGCTCGCAGCGCATCATCATCGCGGCCGAGGCGTTCTCCGCCCGCCTGGTCGGCGTTATCGAATGGCTGAACGTCCACGGCGTCAACGCCATCGGCCTCCGCTACCGCAAGTACATCGTCGGCGGCCAGGACGTGTTTTTCGCGGAACAAGTGGTGCCGAAAACCGACCCGGCCGTCGACTCCCACGTCCGCGGAAAAGGCGGCGCCTCGACCGACGCGGTCGAGCCGTGGCGCATTAAGGGGAAAGCGTACCATTCGGAACGCCTCAATCCGCGCCTCGCCAACGTGCTGGACGAAATCATCCTGATGACCCAGAAATCGACGTTCTCGCTCAACTGGAACAACAAGTATTATTTCTGGATTCGCGGCCCCCGCCGCAACCTGCGCATCCGCACCTATTCCCGCGACCGCCTGGAAATCGGCTTCTACAACGCCGCGCCGGCCGCCGTCGCCGAATTTCTCGAACCCTACGATCTCGGCAACCTGGAGGTGGTTTCCATCGGCGGCTACTCCGACTCCCCCTTCGTTGTCGTCGTCCCCGACATGCGCCTGGACGAGCGCTGGAACGCCATGCTGAACGACTGGCTGTCCGGCGCCACCCCCGGCGCCACCCGCGTCGGACAGGGACGACACGCGTAAACGGCGTTTTTAAATGCATAATGCATAATGGAAACTGCGATAACAGGCGCGGGGTCAAGGGGTTGATTCCGATAGTTTATTGTGCGGCGTTCGCTCCGGGTTGTGCGTCCGGCCGACGAGCCGCAATGCCGTTTCCCCCTGAAAAAGGAGTTCGCCATGAAAAGAGTCGTCGTCTTGGTGGCCGAAGGGTTCGAGGAAATCGAATGCGCCACGCCCATCGACGTTCTGCGCCGGGCCGGTTGCGAAGTGGTGACGGCCGGATTGGGCGGAAACGAAATCAAGGGCGCCCACGGCCTCGTCTACAAAACCGATGTGGAATTATCCAAACTCGCCGGATCGTTCGACATGATCGTGCTGCCCGGCGGCATGCCCGGCGCCAAGCATCTGGGCGATTCGCCCGAAGCGAGGAAACTGGCCGCCGACATGGCCGCGTCAGGCAAAATCGTCGCCGCCATCTGCGCCGCTCCGGTCATGACCCTCGGCGCCTGGGGGCTCCTCAATGGCAAAAACGCCACCTGCTATCCCGGAATGGAAGGCATGTTTCCCCCTGCCGTCAAATTCTCCCCCGAACGGGTGGTGGTCGACGCCAACATCACCACCAGCCGCGGCCCGGGAACAGCGCTCGAGTTTTCCCTTGCCATCGCCGGGCAACTGATGGGGAAGGATGTCCAGGCGCAACTCGCGAAAGACATGCTGCTGAAAACATAAAACAAATTTGGCCTTGACAATTGGCTTATCCATGAAATATCATGTGTTTGGCTTTATACTGGAGCTGCCTTGGCTTTCGGTAACCGCCAAACCCAATCTCGAAGCGCATGCGTAGGCTGTGGGAATGAAAGTTCGGATCTTCGACGCACTTTGGTGTAAGGCCGGCCGTTCGGCCATTTGTTCGAAACGCGTTTGGTGTTGATGTCGGGGCCAGGGCCGGTCATTCTGGCTTTCCGTCTTTTCAGGCCAATAGACGATAAAGGGGATGCTGTGACCAAGAACGACATGGTGTTGAAAATAGCAAAAGAAATGAACATGCACCAGACCGATATCAAGCGCATCGTACAAATGACTTTCGACGGCATTATCGAAGTCCTCGCCACCGAGGGACGGCTGGAACTGCGCAACTTCGGCGTCTACGAGGTCAAGACCCGCAAACCCCGCAAAGCGAGAAACCCCCGCACCGGCGACGAAGTCATGGTTCCCGAGCGCAAGTCGGTCACGTTCAAGGGCGGCAAATTCATGACCGATCGCGTCAACGGCCTGGTGGACGCGCCGAAACGCGACGCGCGGGGCGACGATATATGACAATCGGCGAGGCGATGCTGGCAATCAACGGCGAGGTCAAACGCTTCGCCGGCGGCCAGTTCCCCGCAACCGTCGCCCGGCTGGTCGATCATCTTGGCCTGGATCGGAAAATGGTGGTCGCCGAAGTCAACGGAGCGCTCGTCAAGCGCCAGGACTTCGATGCCCATCCGCTCAGGGACGGCGACAAAGTGGAGTTGGTGCGTTTTGTTGGTGGCGGATGAAGTCTGGTTTTCAAGGAAATCGGGCCAAGCGCGCCCGATTTCCTTGAAAATTGTTAGTGTTTTCATAGCAATGATTTGTTTTTTCGTCAGGTCGAACGAAACAACCGTCTTGGCAATAAGTCCTGACGAAAGGTGACCCTGGAAACTTTAAAGAAGATCAAACGGCGGTTTGTTTGATCTTCTTTAAAAATCCGCCCACTTGCGTCCCGCCGGGCCGCAAGTTTTTTTATGAATACAGGAATAATGACGATGAAAAAACTCGGCAAACTGATTATCGCCGGAAAAGAGTTCGGCTCGCGCCTGTTCGTCGGAACCGGCAAATTCTCCAGCACCGAAACCATGCGCCGGGCCATCGAGGCGTCCGGGACGCAAATGGTCACCGTGGCGCTCCGGCGCGTCGATATCGCCAACCCCCACGACGATGTCATCCAGGCCATCGATACCCAAAAAATCCAGCTTCTCCCCAACACCTCCGGCGCCCGCGACGCGCAGGAGGCGATCCGCATCGCCCGCCTCGCCCGCGAAGCGTCCGGCGTCAACTGGCTGAAACTGGAAGTCACGCCCGACCCCTACTATCTCCTGCCCGACCCGATAGAAACATTCAAGGCGGCGGAAATTCTCGTCAAGGACGGATTCATCGTCCTCCCCTACATCAACGCCGACCCGCTCCTCTGCCGCCGTCTCGAAGAAATCGGCTGCGCCACCGTCATGCCGCTCGGAAGTCCCATCGGCTCCAACCAGGGCATACAGACCCGCGCCAACCTGCAAATCATCATCGAACAAGCCAACATCCCCGTCGTGGTCGACGCCGGCCTCGGACTCCCGTCCCACGCCGCCGACGCCATCGAAATGGGCGCCGACGCCGTCCTGGTCAACACCGCCATCGCCGTCGCCAAAAACCCGGTCGACATGGCCGCCTCCTTCCGCCTGGCGGTCGAAGCCGCGCGCATGGCAGTCGAAGCCGAACCCGGACAACCCCAACACCACGCATCCGCCTCCAGCCCCCTCACCGGCTTCCTCCACGAATGAACCGGGGGCGGGCATAAATCCACCGAGATGCCAGGTTCGGGGCAACAGCCGGGGGAGAAAACCTTTCTGTAGAAAGGTTCTTCTCCCCCGGGCCCCCTCTTTCCAAAGACTTTTAGCCCGCTATCGCGTATAGCAGATGTTTCAGTAATGTGCTGCCGCATTACTGAAACATTTGCTATACGCGATAGCGGGCTAAAAATTTTTGGAAGGAAGGGGCCCGGGGGAGAAGAACCTTTTTATAAAAAGGTTTCCTTCCCCGGCTGCCGCCCCATACCCAGCATTTCAGCGGAGTTACGCCACCTCCGGTCCAATCGCGGAGAAGGGCGTTGACAGGGCGGCGGCGATTTGGTATGGATATATTGATGTAATCAGGACAAACGGAAATAGTGAGAACCCTCAAATGGATAAATATCCATTTGAACATACCATCACATTCCGAAAGGCACTTGCCATGATCAATATCGCCATATGCGACGATGACAGCTACTATCTTGGCGTGCTGGAGACGCGCGCCAGAGAATACTTTCAACGAATGAATCTTGAAGTCAAGATCACCCTGTTTGCCAACGGCGCCGATTTCTGGAACAGTTTCATCGCCGAACCGTTTCAAATCGCCATACTGGACATCATGCTGCCCGATCAGACAGGGATAGATTTGGCGCGGAAGATATTTTACCGCGATCGCAACTGCGTTATCGCGTTTCTCACCTCGTCTCCCGACTTCGCCGTGCAGGGGTATGGCGTCAACGCGGTCGGCTATGTGCTGAAACCGGCCGGCGACGAAGAACTGGCCGAACTGTTCGGCAAATGCCTGTTCCGCTATTACGAGACGCGGCCGGCCCACATTATCGTCAAATCGGGCGGCGCGAACCAGCGGATCGAAATGTCGTCCATCGTCTACCTGGAAAGCAAGAACAAGCAGGTGCTGGTGAATATGGGCGAAACGACCCTCGCCTTTTCCGGCAAGCTGAGCGAGGTCATGGAGCAGTTGCCGCCCTATTTCGTCCAGACCCACAAAAGCTATGTGGTCAATCTCGCGCGCGTCGCCTCCATGACCCGGGACGACATGGCCACCGAGGCCGGCGTCCGCATCCCGGTCAGCCGCCACTATTCCAAAAACGCTTCGCAACGCTATCTGGCTCATGTGGCGAGAGACGTGGAAGACAATGCATAATGCATAATGCATTGCTATTCCACGTCCAGCCCCCGGTGGACCGCCGGATCCGGCCCGGTGCGCTTCCCGGTGTGGAGGCTCTCGATGGCGGCAAGTTCAGCCGGCTTGAGATGGAAATCGAAAACGTCGAGGTTTTCGCGCATGCGGGCCGGATTGGACGATTTCGGGATGACGATATTGCCGTTGTCCAAATGCCAGCGGATGATGATCTGCGCGGGCGATTTGCCGTGGGCGGCGGCAATCCCGGCGATGACCGGATCCTTCATCGCCTCGCCCCGGCCGAGAGGCGCCCAGCACTGGGTCACAATGTCCCGCCTGGCATTGGCGCGGGCGAGATCGGGCTGCTGGAAATAGGGATGGTATTCGATCTGGTTGACCGCCGGCGCGACGCCGGTCTCCTCGATCAGCCGATCGAGATGGCTTTCCAGAAAGTTCGAAACGCCGATGGAGCGCACCCTGCCCTCTTCCCGCAGCCGGATGAAGGCTTTCCACGAGTCGATGTATTTTTCGCTGCCGGCGACGGGCCAGTGGATCATGTAGAGATCGAGGTATGCGAGGCCAAGGCGTTCCATGCTTTCGTCGAACGCTTTCAAAGTCTCGTTGAAGCCGTGGCGGGTGTTCCACAATTTGGTGGCGATGAAGAGTTCTTCGCGCTTGACGGGAGAGCGGGCAATGCCCTGTCCGACGCCTTTTTCGTTGCGGTAGAGGTAGGCGGTGTCGAAAGAGCGGTAGCCGGCGGCAATGGCCTCGACCACGATTTCCGCCGCCGTGTCGTCGCCAACCAGCCACAGGCCAAGGCCCAATTTCGGGATGCGGTGTCCGTCGTTCAGCCAAACCAGGGGAGCGCCGGGCATGATGGTCTCCTGTGGGGGCATGGTGGATATACAGCGTTAGGTTCTGTCAGATAATAAATGAAGCACCGGGGCCTTTATCGAATGCGCTATAGCTGCGTTTCTGTTGAAAAGTTGCTATAGTTATTTCCTGACAGGCCCTTATTCGCAGTTGACGCGTTCGACTATGGCCTGAAGCGCCTCGTATTGATCGTAGGTCATGCCGTCGGGGGAAATGCCCAGCCGGTCCATTTCGGCCCGGATGATGCGGGCGCGGCGCTGCATCTCCTGGTGGATGGCCTCGGAGCCGCCGTACAGTTCGTAGGCTTCGCCCCGGGTGTAGCGGACATGCCCGCCCGCGTCGTCGAGGCCGAAGCCGACGACCACCGCTCTCCCCCGTCTCACCCTGCCGGCCTGCGGCAGGCTGCCTTCGTTCATTCT
>JAVBRW010000058.1:0-7770 GCA_031547475.1 Planctomycetota bacterium | reverse complement strand
GCAAATGGCCGGCGATCCCGGCTTCCACATCGGGCAGTTGGTGCGGGTGCGGGTCAGGCGCATCGACCTGGCCGCGCGGCAGTGCGATTTGGAGTTTATGGGAGTGGAATAAACTACAATTCACAATGCACAATTCACAATGCACAATTCACAATTAAGACGAAAAAGCTTCATTCTTACCTGCTCATCAACAACAGACTGCCGGTACATGTTCATCTGTTGTTGATAGGGAGGTAAAATGAAGCTTTTTCGTCTTAATTGTGAATTGTGCATTGTGAATTGTGAATTGTCAAAACGGCGCATACACCACGGCCAGAATCTTCGCCTGGCTCTGGCCCGCCGCGTGGAGGTGGTGGGGAACGATGGAATCGTAGTAGATGGAGTCGCCGGCTTCGAGCTGGTAGGTTTCCTTGCCGTAGACTATCTCGATTTTCCCTTCGAGCACATAGATGAACTCCTCGCCCTCGTGGGTCGACGTCACCACCTGCCCCGCGTGCGGCTTGACATCGATGAGGAACGGCTCCATGTGGCGATCGCTCTTGTTGGGAGCGAGGGAGTTGAAGGCCAGCTCGTTCTTGGCGACGCCGAGGTTCGAGCCGGCGAAACGGCTGGTGGAGGCGACCTGCCCCGCTTTCGTCAAAACAATGGGCGAGCCCTGCTGATCGTCCAGAAAGCTGCCGAGCCGCACGCCGAGGGCGCGGGCAATCTGGAGAAGGGGCGTGAGGGACGGGACCGTTTCCCCGCGTTCGAGACTCACGATCAATTCATGGTTCGCCTGCCTTTCACCCGGAATGGCGGCGGCCAAATCCTCGATCGTCATCTGGCGCTTTTCCCGGATATTCTTGATGCGTTGACCCACAATGTTGGCGCTGGACATAGACTTGCTCCTGATTTCACACAATGGCACTCGCCGACGAATATTTGCGATTCTGCAAAAACCACCCCATTCCGAAGGCAAACCGTAGGCATCCGGACATCCACTGTTGCAGAAAGCAGACTTATTAGAGAAGTTTTTCGCTTAATTGGGCGCCGCCCAAAACGTGGGCGTGAAGGTGGAACACTGTCTGGCCCGCGCCGGCGCCATCGTTTATGATAAGGCGGAACGAATCGAGATTGTCCAGCTTGGCCGCCTTCGCGGCCGTCAGCATAAGATCGGCGATCAGGCGTTGTTCGCTCTCGCCGCATTCGGACAGCCGTCCCACATGACGCTTGGGAATTGCGAGAAGGTGGGTCGGGGCAGCCGGACGGATGTCCCGGAACACCAGGTTGTTTTCATCCTCGTAAACTTTTGTGCAAGGGATTTCGCCCTTGACTATTTTACAGAAGATGCAGGAATTCTCCATAGCGTCCCCCTTTCGCAAACCAAACCCGAATCCGTCGCCGAGCACCAGAAATTTGCCCGGCGGGATGCATTGAAAACCGTCTCTTTACTGTACACGGAACCGGGGCTGACGGCAAGGAGTATTGCCGCGCCCGGCACGGAATTTTTTCCCCGCGATCCGGGCGGTAGCGCGGCACGGAACCGGCCGGACGGCTTCAATTTAAACGAAGTACCATGTTTTTATGGAGCTATTTCCGGATTACCGCTTTACAATCCGAATCGTAGATCGTATAGTGGAGCGTATACTTTTGTTTCCTCCGGCAGGGCACCCCATTTATCGTTAGCTAGGCCGGACAACCGCACCCGTTCCCGCGTGTCTCCATGCGGGGGAGTTGCCGAAAACGGCTGTGCAAACGATTGTAAGAATAAAAAATTAAAGGAATCGACCGTGACGACAAAGCGTTTTTACTCAGACTTCAGGCCTAAAGAAAGGATGGGGTTTATGTCCGGCTCCAATCCCCAACCGGGCGTCGCCGACAACCGTCTCAGCGTTTCCAGGGTTGAGGACGCCGTTCTGGTCCAGGTATCCGGCCTGGGCAACATGTTCCTTGCCCCCACCCTCCGCACTTTCATTGAGTCGGAGCTCCGCAGCGGGTTTCTGAACTTCATCATCGATCTCAAGGATTGCCGCGGCATGGATTCCACCTTCATGGGCACTTTCATCGGGCTTTCCTTGGAAGTGAAAAAACGCTACGGCTGGTTCTGCCTGGTCAACGTTTCGGAAGAAAACAGGCGCCTGTTGAAAATGCTGGGCGTTCTCCACCTCATCTCCATCCATGATGGCGAAGTACCCGGCAACCCGGGGAAATCGACTATTCTCTACCCCACCAGCGATCCGTATGTCAGGCAGAAGCAAATTCATTCCGCGCATAATCTTCTCGTGGAGGCGAACCCGGAAAACCAGGCGCGTTTCGGACCGTTTCTCAAAGCGCTGGAAGCGGAATTGGCCGATCTCCCCACCATCGTTCCCCCGGACGATCAGGACAACGGGGAAAAAGGCAAAAGCTGCGGAAAATGATTTTCACGCCCGAAATCCCTATCCGAACTGCAGTCCGTTTCCTCCCGGTTCCGGCATTGACAACGGCAATGCCTTGGGGCATAATATATTCAGAGGGAATGGGGACGGCCGCCGCGCCTCTTTTCGTGAATGTCAACCGGGAATTCCTCCATGAACCGACAGAATAAAACAAGGGAGAAAAACGAGGCCGGCGAGTTGTTTCGCGTCGCCAGGGGTGAAATGTCGGTCTGCATCGATTTGTACTGGGAATATCTGGAACAGTTCGAGACAGCCTGCGATCGCCTGCTGGATTCGCGCAAAAGCAAGCTGGTTGTGGACTTGACTTCGGTCAATTTCATTTCCTCGTCCTTTGTCGGCTGTCTCGGGAGCCTGGTTCTGAAAGCGGCCAGGCTGAAAAAAAGGGTCATCCTCAGGGTGACGCAGGAAACCAGTTGGCTGTTCGATATCATGGGCGGCCAGAAGGTGCTGGAACTGGAAATATTATGAGAAATATTATGCCCGCTTTTTTTCGCGCCGAATGCGATTTGGGGAACGGCGAAACAGCGGAGTGCGGCGTCGCAACGCCGCGTTTTTCACCTAGACGGGAAGGGACTTGCTTATGAATATTCAAATCACTGCCAAGAAGATTGAGATTCCCCAGGAAATCAAGGAATACATCAAGGAAAAGTTCACCAAGCTTGCCAAGTTCAACCAGAAGGTGCAATCCATCGAGGCGGTGATACGGGCGGAAGAGCGCTGCATATTCTGCGAACTGATTATACGGGTCGACAACCGCGGTTCCATTGTCATCGAAGTGTCCGGAGAAACCATCCAGGCCGCCGTCGATGTGGCCGAAACCAAGGCCGAACGCCAGCTCCGGAAAGACAAGGAACGCGAACGCGAATCCGTCCGCCGCCGCGCCGCCCCGACCAAGGAAGCGGAAGAACGCGACATGCCTTGAGATCGAGGCGTGCGTGGAAAATGACAACGACGATTTAAGATTGTAGATTGCAGATTTAAGATTTATTCCTGCCACAAGCGCATCGGTCGGGAATAAATCTTAAATCTGCAATCTACAATCTTAAATCCTGAATGAAGGAATGTTCGATGCAGTTCAGGGATTTTCTCGCCCAGGACCGAATTCTCGCCGATCTGTCCGCCACCACCAAGGTGGAAGCGATCAGCGAATTGGCCGAACCGCTGTTCGCCAACGGAACCGTCAACCCGGACCTCCGGGAAGGCGTTCTCGCCGCGCTGTTCCATCGCGAAGAGCTTCAGTCCACCGCCATCGGGCAAGGTCTTTCCCTGGCCATCCCCCACGCCAAGCACCCGGGCATCAGGGGGTTGGTGGGCGTGTTCGGGCGCAGCCGCGAAGGCGTGCAGTTCGATTCCCCCGACGGCCAGCCCGTCCACCTGTTCATCATGCTTCTTTCCAACCGCGAGTGCGCCGACCGGCATTTGGAAGCGTTGGCCCACATCAGCAGGAAATTCCGCGATTCCGAATTCCGCAATCTGCTCATGAAAGCGGTGAACCAGGCTCAGATAGCCGATTTTCTCGAAGATTCCGACAACGAGGAGTAGAAGGCGCACCGCATTCGGCGAAAGCGGCCAGACACTCCCCTTGACAACGGCGAGCGTTCCATTATGGCGAACTGGCGTTGGTTACGGCCCGGGCTCCACATCAAGCGGTGGGTTTTTCTCATAACCGTCGGTCTATTCGTTCTTTTCATCGGCGCCATGTTCCTCACCCTCGGCGTCTTCTTCCCGGACAGCCAGCCGTTCGGCATGGACAGCTACGGCACGGCCGTCATCCTCCTCATCCTCGGCATGATCGCCGTGTTCATCGGCATCTACCGCCTGATCCGCCGCATCGAAAAAATGCTCCGGCGCGCCGACGAAACCCGCGATCTCGGCGAAATCGCCTACCAGTTCAACCGCCTCGAACAAGGCCCGAAGTTCGTCTGTTTCGGCGGCGGCACCGGCCTCAGCACCCTCCTGTCCGGCCTCCGCGACTATTCCAAGCGCATAACCGCCATCGTCTCGGTCGCCGACGACGGCGGCAGTTCCGGCCGGCTCAGGCTCGATTTCGACATGCTGCCCCCCGGCGATATCCGGAACTGCCTGGTCGCCCTGGCCGACACGACGCCCAGTTTTACCAAGCTGCTCCAGTACCGTTTTCCCGACGGCGAATTTTCCGGGCACTCGTTCGGCAATTTGTTCATCACCGTTCTCGCCTTCATCCAGGGCGATTTCGGTTCCGCCATCCGCGAAATGAACCGCATCCTTTCCGTCCGCGGGCAGGTTTTGCCGGCGACGCTTGATAAAATCAGCCTGGTCGCCAACCACCCGGACGGCAGCAAAACCACCGGCCAGCAGTGGATAACCAAATGCGACAAGCCGATAGAATCGCTGGAATTGCGGCCGCACCCGGGGGACATTTCCATCGACGTCCTCTCCGCCATCCGCGAAGCGGATTTGATCACCCTGGGCCCTGGCAGCCTGTACACCTCCGTCCTGCCGGACCTCCTCGATCCCAAGGTGGTGGACGCGATCAACGAATCGAGCGCCAAGGTGCTATTCATCGTCAACACCGCCGGTCAAGTGGGCGAGACCAAGGATTTTTCCGTCAGCACCCATTTGGCGACCCTGAAAAAACACGTTCCCCGCCTGAAAGTGGACCTGGTCTTGGTCAACAATCGCCCGCCGAGCGAGGAACAACTCGCCCGCCTGGCGGAAAAAGGCATAGCGCCGACCAATTACGACGCCAAGGAAACTTTGGCATTGGGAGTTGACACGGTGCTCAGGGATGTGGTAAACATCGACAACCCGATCCGGCACGATCCGAAGAAGGTGGCGCAGGCGGTCATGGACATATTTACCGAGATGCAGCGGGGATGAGGCGGAACAACCGCTCGCAGGGAAAAGGCTACCGACAATGGCGCAGACAGTGAAAAGAAAAGTCACGATCAAGCACAAGTTCGGCATCCATGCGAGGCCGGCCGCCAAGATCGTATCCCTCTGCAACACCTTCGCTTCCGATATCGAGATAATCAAGACCGGCGAACCGCCGGCCAACGGCAAAAACATTCTCGACATCATGATGCTGGCCGCCGCCACCGGGGTGGAACTGGAACTGCGCGCCACCGGCCCCGACGCCGAAACGGCCATTGAGCAGCTGAGCATAATGATGGAAAGCGATTTCGATACCAACGAAATCTGACTTTGGCAATTCAATTTTCGCATTCGCCGAGGTAAATTGGTTTGAACCTTACATAAAATGGAGTACAATAAATATAATAGCTGTAATAATGGATTATTGCAGCATCGGCCAAGGCAGGCTTTGACATGATAGCGAACGTTGGCGCAACAAATACAGCCAATACCCTCACGCCCATCCAGCGCGTCCAGGCGGGGCGGAGAGCCACTGCGGTCGAGCGCTTTGCCATACCCCAATCTCCACTTCGTTCGGATGAAACCAAAATTCCCGGCCGCGAGGAAGCCAAACGCTATCGCGACTCGGTCGAGTTCACCCAGCAGCCGGCATTCAATCCCCTTACCCAGTTGTACGCGCCGCAGCCGGCCACCGGCCTGGCCCGGCTCTACGATCCGGCAAAACAAGCGGGCGATGACGGGGCCGGGGAAACCGCCGATCCCCTGACCGATCGGAGCGGAAGCCGCGATGCCGCCGGCCAGTCCAAAAGCGCCGACGAATCGGATGGCGAAAAAACCGAGGACGGGCACCCGGTCGAAACCGACGCGCAGGGCAAGCCGCTGGACGAGCAGGATCAGAAAGCGCTCGACGAACTGAAAAGCCGCGATCGCGAAGTCCGCCAGCACGAGCAGGCGCACAAGGCGGCGGGCGGCAACCACGCCGGCGCCATTTCCTACGAATTCCAGCAAGGGCCGGACGGCAAGCGCTACGCCGTCGGCGGCGAAGTGTCCATCGACGTTTCCAAGGAAAAGGATCCGGCCGCCACCGCCGCCAAGATGCGCCAGGTGCGCGCCGCCGCCCTCGCCCCCGCCGAACCGTCCGGACAGGATCGCCAGGTCGCCGCCCAGGCGTCCCAACTCGAATCGGAAGCCAGGGCGGAGATGCGCCAGGAACGCATGGCGGAAGCGTCCGGCAAGGACGATAAGACTGAAAAGGCCGATGGCCAAAACAGCGGCGATCAAACACGGCCGTCGGACGAAAAGCAGGCCGACGCCGCCGGCGCGACCGGAGCGTCGGGCCGCGCCACTTTGGGATCTTTCTCCGGTGGCATGTCCGCCTTCCGCGCCAATCCGTACGCCAACCGTTCGGCGATGGCGCTGTTTGGACGGACGCCTATCGACATCGTTGCGTAAAACATGTACATCCAAAACGGGGAGAACGAGATGACACTCAAGGAATTGGTGTACAAGGCGCGCAGTTACCGGCGATTCAAGGAAAACCAGCCCGTTTCCATGCAGCTTCTCATGGATGTGGCGGACATGGCCAGGGTGACGCCGAGTTCGGCCAACTCGCTGATTCAGCGCTACGCCGTTTCCACATCCCGGGACATGAACGCGAAAATATTCCCCCAGCTCAAGTGGGCGGGAAAACTCACCGATTGGGGCGGCCCGGCGGAGGGCGAGCGCCCGACCGCCTATATCGTCATCGGCTGCGACAACGACTACCCCCAGTTCCACAAGACCGACACCGGCATCGCCGCGCAAACCATCCAACTGGGCCTTGCCGAGGCCGGCGTCGCCTGCTGCATGATCGGTTCGTTCAACGCCAAGGCTGTCCACGATATCGTCGGCTTCCCGGAGGATGTCGCCGCCACCCTGGTCATCGCCGCCGGCTACCCCGGGGAAACGGTGGTGATGGAGGAAATAAAGACGGGCGAAAATACCGCCTACTGGCGCGATGAAAAGAGCGTGCACCATGTGCCGAAGCGAAAGCTGGAGGACGTGGTGTTGACGAAATACGAGTAACATTGTTTCCGTCATGAATGCCTTTTCAATGGGGATCCCAGTTCCTTTCCGAAAGACAGGAACGGAAGTCCCGGCGGAGCCTTCCCGGGGCTTGGAGGGCTTGTTGACATGGGAATACCTGGTCAGGATATCCCCGGGCGCGTCTAAAGCGTCAATTCGCGTAAATGTCCGGCCATCCCCACCTTGACAAGTGGAAAAAATCGCCGCCGTGCAAAGCGGCGGCTTTTACGGTGAGTGGGATTTTGGGGCACGGTTCTACTCCTGGTGTGATTCTTTCCACCTGTCGGGGAGGAGTTCAGGGAGTTGCGACACGGTCATGTCGGGGAGTCGTGCAAAGACGTCTCGGAGGTACCGCCACGGGTCGAGGCCATGGCGTTTGGCCGAGGAAATGACGCTGTACATGGCCGCCGCCGTATGGCCGCCGTTGTCCGAACCG
>JAVBRW010000183.1:0-9543 GCA_031547475.1 Planctomycetota bacterium | reverse complement strand
TTTTCCTCGGCGGCGAAAGCGGCCGAAGACGCGATGCAGACCAGTGCGAGAGCCGCGACAAGCATTCGTTTCATGCCATCTCCTTTCACCCCTCACGGTGAAATTGCAAAAATGGGACCCCACGCTTTGTCAAACAAGATGATCGGTTTTTTTCCATCCGGTTCAATGCAAAAGTCCGGCAATCCGAAAAAACGGCACCACCGTCCGAATAACGGTGGTGCCGGATGTTTTTTTTCTTCGCCGGAACGGCCGATTACGCCGTCTCCGTCTCGGCTCCGACGATCTTGGTGTCGCCCGAGCGGAACAGGTGCGGGGATTTTTCCGGCGGGGGCTTGTCGGCGCGGAAACGTTCGAGAGCGCGGTTCTGGACGCCGGCGTAGGAGGCCTTGACATGGTTCAGCAGGTTCGAGACATAGGAATCGGCGATCAGCTCGGACGACTCCAGTTCATGGATAATCTCTTCCTGCGTCTTGTTGGTCTGGCGGTAAATGATTTTGTACGCCTTGCGGAGAAGGCCGATGGATTCGTCCGGAACCTGGCGGCGCTTCAAACCCTCGATGTTCAAGGTGCGGATGCGGCAGTTATCGCGGAAGCCTTCGACAATCATGTAGGGCGGAATATCGAAGCCGATGCCGGAATTCGGCGCCACGAACGCCATCGTCCCGATGGTGACGAAATGGTGGATAAGGCAGAGGCCGGAAATCCACGCCTGATCCTCGATGTGGATATGGCCGGCGAGCTGGGTCAGGTTGGTGATGACCACGTTGTTCCCGATAATGCAGTCGTGGGCGACGTGGACATAGGCCATAATCATGCTGTCGTGGCCGATGGACGTTTTGCCGCCGCCAATCCCGGTGCCCCGGTTGATGGTGGCGAACTCGCCGATGCGGCTCCGGTCGCCGATAAGGAGATCGGTGGGCTCGCCCCGGAATTTCAGATCCTGCGGATCGCCCCCGACCACCGCCGAGGTGCCGATGACGCAATCCTGTCCTATCGTGGTGCGCTTGACCACATGGCAGTGCGGCATAAGCTTCGACCGCGCGCCGATTTTCACATCTTCGCCTACCACCGCGAAAGGACCAACCTCAACATCATCCCCGATCTCGGCACTCGGGTGAATAACGGCGCTGGGAGCAATGCGATTCGACATTCCGAAAACCCCTCTGCGATCTGCCCAATATATCTGTCAACCACGCTGCAATGTCGGTACAGTAAAATCCGCCCGGCGGGCGGATCGGAACATTATACTTAATAAGCCGGCTTCGCGTCAACCACCGCGAATTTAATTATCGCCTCGGTGGTGACGTCGCCGTCCACCGTGGCCCACGCCTTGACCACGCCGATGCGGCTCTTCATCTTGACGAATTCGGCGTGCAGGTACAGGCAGTCGCCGGGCACCACCTGGCGCCGCCACTTGATTTCGTCCGCCGTCATGAGGACGGCGATTTTGCCCTTGCCGGCGAACTCCCCGAGCATCATGATGGCGCCGGCCTGGGACAGGGCCTCGATCTGCAAAACGCCCGGCATGATCGGCTGTCCCGGGAAATGCCCCTGGAAAAACGCTTCGTTGAAAGTCAAATTCTTGACCGCGACAATCCGCTTCTTTTCCTCGAGCTCGATGACCCGGTCGACCAGCAGGAACGGATAGCGATGGGGGAGAAGGGTGGTGATGCCTTTGAAATCGATGATGCCGCCCGGATTTTCCGCTTTGGAAATTTCCAGCGCCAGCGCTTTCGCCAGCTCGATATTGAGGGCGTGGCCGCTCTTGGAAGCGATGATGTGGACGCCGAGGCGGCGGTTGACAATGCTCAAATCGCCCACCAGATCGAGGATTTTGTGGCGCACGCATTCGTCCGCCAGGCGGAATTCGTTGTCCACCACCTTGTCGCCGTCGAGAACCAGGGTGTTCTGCGCATTGGCGCCCTTGCCGAGGCCGGCGGCCAGCATGGGTTCGACATGCTGTTTCATGACAAAGGTGCGGGCGGGCGCGACGTTTTCGAGATAGAGTTCGGGCGAAATTTCCACCGTCACCGTGCCGCGGGCGCGGGGCGATTCTTTGTAATCAAGCATGTAGGTGACGCGGAACTTGCCGTCCGGGGAAGGATAGGCGGTAACGCCGGTGTCGCCCTTGCCGACCGCGACGGAATTTTTCGGAATGAAAACTTTCCGATCCGCTTCCTGCTCGACAATGCCGGCGGCCTGAATGCCTTTGGCGTATTCGAGAGCGGAGCCGTCGAGGCCGGGCGCTTCCGGGCCGGCGATCTCAAGCACCGCGTTGTCGACGCCCATGCCCCACAGGGCGGACAGCATGTGCTCGACCGTCATCACTTCGACATCGGGGCCAAGACGGACGGCGTTGGCGTTGCGGGAACCTTCGGAAAGGCCGGGCCGCAGTTTTTCCGTCACCCCGCCCGAGACCGCGACCAGGCCGGTGTTGACCGCGCCCGGCTTGACCGTGACCGAGCAGTCGGCCCCGGTGTGCAGGCCTTTTCCCGAAAATACCGCGTTCTTCGCCAGCGTGCGCTGTTTTTCAGCCGCCATGTTCCATAGCCTCCAATTTTGCCAGGCGGGCTTCCAGCTCTTTCACCGTTTTCCTGAGCCTGCCCACAGCCTTGAGGTTTTGACGCTCCTTGAGGTGATCCCCCAACGGCTTGGCCGGAGCGTCGATCCAGGTCAATTGATCTTTCGGAACGCCGGCTTCGCGTCCCGGAATGGATTTCGAAATCCCCGACTTGCCGATCACGGTAATGCCGTCACCGATGGTGATGTGCCCGACCGCCGCCGCCTGGCCGCCCATCTGGACGCCGGCACCGATTTTGGCCGATCCGGCGATGCCTACCTGGGCGGCGAAAGCGCAGCACGGCCCAAGCTTCACGTTATGGGCGATCTGCACCAGGTTGTCGAGTTTAGTCCCCATGCCGATGCGGGTTTCGCCGAAGCGGGCCCGGTCGACGCAGGTGTTGGCGCCCAGTTCGACATCGTCCTCGATGACGACGGTGCCGACCTGGGGAATTTTGAAATAGCCGCGCCCGGTCCAGGCGTAGCCGAAACCGTCCGACCCCACCACGGCGCCGGCCTGAAAAATGCAGCGAGCCCCCACCGTCACCCGGTGCAGGATTTTGACGCCGGGATAGAGGAGGCAATTGGGGCCCAGGACCGACTCGTGCCCGACATAGGATTGGGGGAACAGGACGCAGTTGTCGCCGATGGCGGCGCCCGCCTCGACCACGGCGCCGGCGCCGATGGAGACGTTTTTCCCCACTGTCGCCGATGCGCTGACCACGGCGGCCGGGTGGATGCCCGGCGCGGGCGGCGCGGGCGGCGGCATGATGAGGATGGACGCTTTGGCGAAAGCGAGATCGGGGTTGTCCACCCGCAGGAGCGGCATGGGCGCGTCGGCGATATCCTTCGCCACCACCGCGGCGCCCGCCTTGCTGGCGGCGAGCAGATTCCTGTACGCCGGATTGGCGAGGAAGGTCAGATCGGCCGCTCCCGCCTCGGACAGGCCGGCGAGACCGGACACGGTCTGCTCCGGCTTGCCGCCCACCAGCTCGGCGCCGAGTTGTTCGGCCAGTTTTCCCAAGGTGATTTCAGGCATTGTGTCCCCAGAGGGCCATTTAAGCATTAAGATTGTAGAGTTAAGATTTATTCCTGTGCGATACGTTTGTATCGGGAATAAATCTTAAATCTACAATCTTAAATCTTAAATCGCGTGATCGTTTCGATAATCCCGAACGTCGCGATCAGAGCGGGTTTTTCTGCGGATCCTGGACATGCTGCGTGTAGCGGTGGTTCAGCAGGTCGGTGATGGACTTGGTCAGATTGGCGCGGTCGTGGACATACTGGACGCGGCGCATGAGAATTTCCTGCTGGATAGCCATCGGATCCATGGCTTTCAGCGCTTCCTCGGACAAGGCCGGATCGGGCGCGGCAATAATGATGTCATACTGATAGTACTCGGCCAGAATCTTGCACGAGCGCTGGAACGCATTATACATGTTCATCCAGAAGGCGGCTTCCTCGTCCCGGACGCGCTTGCCGAAATCCTCCTGCATGGCCTGGAGCTCGACCTTGGCGGCTTCGATTTCCATCATGGACTTGCGCCAGGCGGCGCTTCCCGGGGGCTTGAGGGGATTGTTCTGGAGCGAACGTTCCAATTCCTGGATACGCTTCATTTCCTCCTCGATACGCTGCTGTTCGGGCTGGAAAGCGTTGCGGATGCGTTCTTCCGTATCTTTCGCATAATTGTAATTCTTGAACACCTGCTGGATAAATACAATGCCGATGCGCTTGGTTTCGGGGGCCTGGGGCGCTTCGCCAGACATTGCCGCGTGCCACCCGGCCAAAACCAGCCCGGCCAGAATCAGACTGAATTTCCACTTCGCCATGCTGCTCTCCTGTCAACTTTTTCCGACAATCCGCATATACTAACCGCGCCCGTTCCCAACGCAAGCAAAATTGCCGGGATCGGTGTTATTACCAACATCACTATTACAAACGCAAAACGGGGGTCGGCTTTTCCCTTGCGGAAAAAACCACCCCCGAAAGAACAATTAACCGTTTTGCAACCAGACCATTCAAACCGCCGAATGGCCTGATTGTAAAAACCAGAATCCTTGGCGAGAAAGCAAATTTTGTATAAGGGCGATTGGCGGTTCAATCGCCCTTATACAAAACTCCAATTAGAACAACGCCCCCATGGTAAACTGGAACCGCTGGATCTTGTCGCCTTCCTGCTTGTTAAGGGGTATGGCATAGTACAACCTGACCGGCATGGGGCCGAGCGGCGTCTTTATGTGCAGGCCGAAGCCGTAGCTGTGCCGGAACTGACGGCTGGTGTTCGAAATCTGGAAACCATTCTTGTCATAAGGCTTGTCGTAACCCGGTTCGTCGGCATAGCGCCAGGTCGAACCGATGTCGTAGAACATGCTGCCCCGGATGATGCGTTCCCAAATCGGGAAGAACAACTCGACCGATCCGCTCAGAGCGCTTTCGCCGCCGATGGCGTTTTCGTAGCCGTCGCGGGGCGAGATGCCGCGGTTTTCGAAGCCGCGCACCGAGCCGACGCCGCCCAGATGGAAGCGTTCATAATACGGCACTTCATTGGAGTAATCCACCGTACGCGCACCGGTGACGGGATCGGTATAGGTGGACTTTCCGCCGTCGCCGCGCCCGTACGCCTGGGCGATGGAGTAGTCGCCGCGGAAGCCGAGACTCCAGTTGCGCTCCTGGCTGTCGATAAACAGCGGGATGAAATACTGGCCGGACAGGAACCCGCGCCAGAAGTCCTTGGAACTGCCCGCCGCCTTGCCGGCCAACTCCAGGTTGGCGCCGGCGGTGGCGCCCTTGGTGGGCTCGAACACGCTGTCGCGGGAATCGTAATTGATGCCGGCCAGCCAGCGGCTCACGTTGTGGGTGCCTTCCTGCCGGGTGTATTCCTCCGAATAACCGGCCGATGTGGAGAAATCGTTCAGCTTGACCATTTCGAAGCGATAGCCGCCGCTGACCGTCAGTTCCTTGATGTCGAACAGGCGTTTGCCGAACACCAGCGAGGCGCCGTAGCGGGTTTCCTTGTATTCGTCGTCGTAATCCCACTTGTTGTAGTAGGCAGACATGGACATGCTGATCGGCTTGCCGAAAATCCACGGATTCGAGAAGCTGATCGAATAGGACTGCGTTTCGCTGCCGGCCGAAGCGTTGATGGCGAAGTTCTGGCCGCCGCCTCGGAACGCCTTGCCGGTGTAGAAGTCGCGGAACGTTTTCGGACGGTCGCGGTAATCGAAGTTCCGCTGGCTGATGCCGATGGAGCCGACCACCGAATCGGCCGACGAGATGCCGACGCCGGCGGTGACCTTGCCGGTCGGGATTTCCTCCAGCTCCGCAACCAGAATGGCGCGATCCGGGGCCGATCCCTCGCGTATTTCAACCGTCGGCCGTTCCTTGAAATAGCCGAGGTTTTCGATGTTTTCCTTCGAACGCTTGAATTTCCGCGAATCGATCTTCTCGCCCGGGAACAGTTCGAACTCCCGGAGCACCACCACTTCCTTGGTGTGGGTGAGGCCGGTGACGCGGACGCCCTCGATGGTGATTTCCGGGCTTTCCTGGATGCGGAAGGTCACGTCCATGACCATGCCTTCCTCGGTCACTTCCGGATCGGGCATGACGCGGGTGAAGTAGCGGGAGTTGGGCGCCTGGCCGTAGATGTCACGGACCTTCATGGCGTCCTCCTGCAACGTGATCGGGCTGTAGACGGCGCCGGGCATGGTCTTGATGACGCTCCGGATCTTTTCCTCCGGCACTAGGCTGGAACCGACGAAGTCGAAGTTGACGCTGCCGACGTGGTACTGGTCGCCTTCCTCGATATCGATGTGGATATAGACGTCGCGGCGCTGCCAGCGGGATTTCGGCGTGTTGGCGGTGATTTCGAACGGGCGCTCGACCACCTTGACGTCGAGATAGCCCTTGTCGAGGTAGGACATGCGGATGCGCTCGAGATCGCGCTCGAAGGCGCGGCGCAGGTATTTGCCCCGGGAAATGATGCCGCTCTTTTTCGTCTCCATCTTGGAAAGGAGCGTTTTCCGCGTGAAAACCGTGTTGCCCCGGAAATTGATGTCGGCGACGTAGAGCCGGCCGCCCTCGGACACGTCGAACACCAGCCTGACGCCATCCTCGAACGGTTCGACATCGACCGTCACTTCGCCGAAATAGTAGTATTCCTTGTGCAGGTAATCCTCGATGGCGCGGCGGTCGCGGTTGCCCTTGCCGGCGTCGAAACGCTCGCCCACCTTGCTTTCGATAAGCGTGTTGAGCTTCCGGTCCTTGATCTGCTGGTTGCCGGTGAACTCGATGCGGCGGATAATGTCCTTTTCGCGGACGATGACGACAATCTTGACGCCGCCGGTGACGAACTCCTTCTTGATCTGGATATCGTCGAACACTCCCATCGAGGTGAGGCGCTGGAAATCGCCGTCCAGCGTCCGCTCGCTCAGCGGATAGCCGACGCGGGTGGACATGCGGTAGATGATTTGCTCCGGGGTGGTGGTGACGGTGTTGAGGACTTCGATTTCCGTGACCATGGTGCCGTCGGCGTCGGGGCCGTCGACATTGACCATCTCCGGAGCGGATCCCTGCTCAATCGGCCCGGAACCGCCCTGCGAGTCGCCCGGAAAGGCGAAAGGATCGCCGGACGGATCGAGCGGCGCTTCGGCCGCGTTGTCGTCGCCAGGATAGTAGCTGTCAGAGAAAAAATCTTCCGCCGCCTGGCTCCGCGCGCCCATTGCCATAACCAGGCACAGGATCAGGGCAAAAAGCCGAATACCGGTTTTCATGGACATCAAGATATCCCCTCATGCCGCCCGGGCGATGCGAAAGAGCCGCAACGGAAGAACGCAAAAAAATGTCCTGTCCGCCATCTCGGTTTCTCCTTCACCAAACCGCAAAAAAATGATCCCATACCCGGGCTGACGACATGAATGCCATGCGAATGCGGCGTCAACCTGCACCGAAGCCCGGATAAACAAGGCGGCGTCCGATTTAATGACCCGCCACCTGTATTTATCGGACCTCTTTCGGCGCCGATTCATCGATTTCGCCGCGCATCGGAAATAAAGTGGCGGGAACGCCGCTTTTTTTTGCGCCCTTCGTTCCATACCCAACCCCGCCCAATTCCCTCATCGGGAGCACTCAGGCCATAATCGGACAGAGAGGAGAGATTATAGGCGAAAGGGGGAGGCTATGCAATGGTTTGGCAAGGATTTCCAGTTAAAGGTGAAAACGGGGGATAACAGCAGGCGGGGGAAGGGGTTGGCGGAAAGCATCAAATGAGGTTGATTGTGGCGGACAATATATGGTACAATAAAAAATAGGGAGTGAAATCCCCGCTCTGATTCATTCAGGGCATGTTCGCAAATTGTCGACTCGGTATTTGGCCAGATGCAATCGGAGGCAATCATATATGGTGACCGCAACACTTCCCAGGCCGGTCATATTTGACAAATCCGGCAATCCAATTGAGATCACCCCGGAATCCGCAACGCCAACTTCCTATGCCGAAGCGGAAAATGCTATAAGGCCGCTTAGGGAAAAATACAGCCACTTAATCGACATTGATCGCTTTTTGGCAGAAAAGAAGGCCGAAGAGTTGAGAGAAGGGCAAAAATGAAATTTGTCGTGGATACCAGCGCCCTTCTCGCCTTAATCAAGGGCGAACCCGGCGGTGGCAAAGTACATGAATATTTTAAACTTCCCGGCAATTCCTTTTTTATGCACACGCTAAATGTAACCGAAGTGTTTTACCACTTGCTGAATCTTGGCATACCCGAAGACGCGTCCTGGTCCTTCTCGCTTCGCTCCGATGTTGTCCAGGTTTCCGATTCGGGTATCCCGCTTTGCCGAAGAGCGGCGATTATCAAGACTACATTGCGGTCATTGTCGATTGTGGATTGCATGACTATCGCGCTGGCGGAGCGACTGGACGCAGGCATTCTTGCCGCAGACAGGGATTTCGCAAAGGTGAAAACAACCGCGAAAGTCATTCTGATTCGCTGACTTTACGGCAATTCCTTCAGCACTTCCGACACATTCCCCACCGTCAATATTTCCGGCAGCACTTCCGCCTCCTTCCGGCCCGGGGCATAGAGCACCGTCACCGGCACGGCGGCTTTGTTGAATTCGTTTTTGAGAGTGGAAGTGATACGATCGTCGTACTGGGTCCAGTCGGCTTTCAACAAGGCGACTTTCTTGTCGACGATAAGGCCGGCCAATTCGCTGTCCTGATACACCCGCTTGTTCACCTGGCAGGTGGCGCACCAGCGGGCGGTGAAATCGACATAAACGGGACGCCCTTCCTCGCGAAGGCGGGCGACGGTTTCGGGAGACCATTCCTGCCACTCGAGCTTGTCGCCCACATAGGGATGCCCAAGCCACAGGCCGCACACGAACGCCGCCGCCGCCAAACCAACCAGCGCGCGGGCAAGGCCGGGGGAGCGGACCCGGCTTTTCTGGCTTTTGCCGTAAATCCAGCATGCCATCGCGGTCAGCACCAGGCCGAACAAAAGCATGAGGAACTGCCATTCCTCCAGCATCGCCTCCATGGTCCAGAACATGTAGGCGGTGGTGCCGAACAGCGGGAAACACATGGCTTGCTTGAACGTGTCCATCCACGGCCCCGGTTTCGGCAGTTTTTTCAACCAGCCGGGAAACAGCGAGAGCGCGAGATAGGGGAAGCTGAAGCCCAGCCCCATCAGGGTAAAAACGCCAAGCGACATAAGCGCCGGCAAGGAAAGGGCGTAGGCCAAGGCCGTCCCGAGGAAGGGCGCCGAGCACGGCGTCGAGGTGATAGTGGCCAAAAGGCCGGTCAGGAACGATCGCCGTATGCCTTCGTTCCCGGTAAGGCTTTGGGAAGCGCCCGCCACCGACGCGCCGACATCGAACACGCCCGCCATGTTCATGGACATGATCATGAAAATGTGGCATAGGGCGAACATGAACCATTCGGACTGCAACTGCGCGCCCCACCCCCGGCCCATCGTGATGACAAAGAAC
>JAVBRW010000330.1:0-3789 GCA_031547475.1 Planctomycetota bacterium | reverse complement strand
CCGGCGAGAAGTTCATGGCGAACACCAGGACGGGGAAAAGAAGGAAGATGTGGCTCGGCACCTTCGACCACTCGATCGGATGGCTGAATAGGTTGGTGTTCCAGTAAGGGATCATGTAGAAGGAAAGGAAAGCCAGGAGGACGATCAAGGGGAAAGTGATGATGGAGGTGACCTTCACCATGAAGCTTTCGCCCGCCAGAATAACCAGCATCATGAGGAAGAGGAGGACGAAGGTGAGGAGCGGTCGGTAGATCCCGGCCATGCCGAGCTGGTGCTCCATGAACGACTGGACAACGTTGGTGACGCCGGTGGCGTAGCCGATGCAGATGCTGATGATGGAAAGGAAGTAGAGGATGGAAACGGCGAAGCTCGCCCCCTTCCCGACGTCCATCTCCACCGTTCCGATGATGTCGGTCTCGACCGGACACGAGGCGACGATTCGGGTGATGCCTCGGTGGGCGACGTAGGTGACGGGATAAATGATCAGAGTCAGGATGAACAAGGGAATGATGCCGTTCTGGCTTGCGCTCACCGGGAGGAAGAGGATTCCCGCCCCCACTGCGGTGCCGAAACAGGTCAGCACCCACTGCCAGTCCATACCGGTCATCTTGATTTTCACGTCGGATTTCATGATTGGCTCCTACAATATATGGTTATCCCCTTACGGGGCGAAATGCGCGCTGGAGACGGACGGCGGGATGCGGGACATATGATTTGCGAGGCGGCCAGGAAAGGCGACCCCGCCGAATTGATTGATGAAGGAGGACGCGAACGGCGCCAATCCTTCCTGTTTCTATTTTTTTTCGCCGATGCGAGGCGTATTTGTTCCCCACCGCGTATTCCACGTCCTTACTCTTGTATGTGTCACAGGGTTATGCCGCGCCTTCACAGGAAATATCGAATAAATTCACGCAAATGCATCATTTCCCTTATGCGGAAGTGTATTTCCGCCAGCAGGAGAATGCCCCGCGTTTCCCGGATCAAAAAAACCGCCACTCCAGCCGAGTGGCGGTTTCCATTGAACCAAACGGAATGCTTTTCATCAGAAAGTGATCGCAACTTTCAAATCGCCGTGCTTTCCCGTGGCATATTCGAAGCCTGTCTCCCACTGTTCGATGGGGAAAGTCCGGGAAACCACGCCTTCGGTTTTCAATTGCCCGGAAGCGATTTTCTCGATGACAAAGGGGAAGCAATAAGGGGAAAGATGCGAGCCGAGCACATCGAGCTCTTTGCGATCGCCGATGATGGACCAGTCGAGCGTGGTCGGCGCGCCAAAGACGGAAAACTCGACGAAACGGCCGAGCTTCCGGATCATGTTCATGCCCTGCACGACCGACGCCGGATTGCCGGTGGCTTCGATATAGATGTCGCAGCCGTAGCCGTTGGTCATGGCCATGATTTCCTTCACCGCGTCGGTTTTCCTCGGATTAATAACTATATCCGCCCCGAATTGCCTTGCCTTTTCCAGCCGGTTGTCGGCCATGTCGAGGACGACGAGCTTGAGCGGATTCTTCATGCGGGCATACGTGATCATGCCGAGGCCGAGCGTGCCGGCGCCGGAAATGACCACGACGTCGTCGCACTGCATGGCGGCGCGGTCGACGCAGTGTTTCGAACAGCCGTACGGTTCGATCAAGAGCGCGTCGGCCAGCGACATGCTTTTGGGGACTTTGTGCAGCACCGTGTTTTTCGGGTAGCGGACGTATTCGGCCATGCCGCCGTCGTTCCCCTTCTGGAAGCCGAAAATGTCGTGGGGCTGGCACATCCAGTACTTCCCGGACTTGCAGAAACGGCACTCGCCGCACGGAAGTATCTGATCGGCGGTCAGGCGATCGCCGACCGCGTAGCCTTTCACGTTTTTTCCCACCTGCACGGCGACGCCGACAAACTCGTGGCCGGGGATGAACGGCGTCTTGACCCACGATGGCTGGGTTTCGTCGCCCCAGAACATGGCGGCGCCGTGTTCACATTTGAGGTCGCCCGCACAAATGCCGCAACCCTCGGTCTTGATGATGATGTCGTCCTGGCCGCATTCCGGTGTCGGATAGGCGAGTTCCAGCTTGTATTCGTCCTTGCTGTATGCCACCAGCGCTTTCATCGTCTTCGGTACAGCGCCCATGTCTGTCCTCCTTTCGTAAGAGTGACGGAATCAGCCTTTGCGCGGCAGAACCGTGCCGGCGGGATGGATGGCCGGCGCTTTTTCGCCCGCCTCCAGCATGAAGGCGGCAAGCAGTCGCGCCAATTTTTCGCGCGTTTCCCTGTGCGCCGGATCGGCAATCAGATTGTTTTTCTCGCACGGATCCTTTTCGAGATCGAACAGCCCCAGTTCGACATAGGCATCGCTCCCGATGGCCGCCTTGCCGACCATTTCATAAAACGCCGCCAGCGACCAGTCGTGGCCGATCTCGCCGAGATCCTGGGCGTGAGGCGCGTGCACCGCGTATTTCCAGCGCTTGGTCCTGACGCCGCGGCCGACAAACGCTTCGCTGATCTGGAAAAACACCGCGTCCTTCCATTCGCCGTCCGCCATGATGGTCTGGAGGGACGGATAATGCATGCACTCGGGCGCCTGCGCGCCGGCGACATCGAGAATGGTTTTCGGAAGATTGATAAGGCTGACCATCTTGTCGCAGCGCCCGCCGCCGGTGAAGCCGCCGCCGGAAATCACCAGCGGAACCTTGAGGCAGGCGTCGTAAAAGTTGCGCTTGTACTCGCCGTCCTGGGTGCGGAAATGGCAGCCGTGATCGGTGGTGTAAATAATCACAGTGTCCTCGTACATGCCCTTTTCCCTGAGCGTGCGGATCAGCTTGCCCAAATTGTCGTCGATGCTCCGGCAGCAACCGAGATAGTCGGGATAATTCGCCTTCCAGTCGCCCTCGTATTTGCCTCCCACCAGATCGGGCGGAACCTCGTAATCCTTGAATCGCTCCTTGGAGCCGTCCGGCCCTTCGAACCGATCGCGATCGTTTTGGTGATGCGGTTCGAGATGTGAAAGGAACAGGAAAAACGGCTTGTCGCTTGTCTTGTTCTGGAGGTAATGGACGGCGAAATCGGTCACGCAATCGACCCGATAGCCGACAAAATCCATTTTCCGGTTGTTGACGCAATCCCACAAATACCCGTCGTAACCGTGCGAGCACAGCTCGTTGGTATCGCAGGAGACAACGTAATCGCGGTAGCCGCCCATGCGCTCAAGCGGCATATAGGTTGTCTCGTAATATATTTCCTTGGTGAAATCGCTGGCCAGGTGCCATTTGCCGACATAGGCGGTCTCGTAGCCGGCTTTCCGCAATTCCTTGGCGATGGTGATTTCGTCGTAGTCGAGGCCGATGCCGTTGACATAGCAGCCGGTCTCGGTCGGATATCTGCCGGTCTGGAGACAGGCGCGTGCCGGACCGCAAACGGGCTGACAGGTGTAGGCGTTGTCGAACAGGACGCCGTCCCGCGCCAAACCGTCGAGAACGGGCGACACGTCCAGCTTCTGTCCGTAACAGCCGAGCGTGTCGGCGCGCTGCTGATCGGTGAAATAGAACACGATGTTCGGCGGTTTCTTCATTCTTTCCTCCATTACCGCTATTCGATTTTCATAACGCCCAATGCCGCCCGCCGCTGTCGGAGCCGCGGGCGGCACTGGCTGTTGCAGCTTTTTGTTTATTGCCTATTTCAAGCCATGCTTCGCCTTGAGCTCCTTGACAAGCGAGCTGTCCATGCATTTCTCGATGTTCGGGAAATTTTCGGCCTGAATCATGCCTTGATCGACGAAGAACTGGCCGATGGTCATCATGATTT
>JAVBRW010000312.1:0-4914 GCA_031547475.1 Planctomycetota bacterium | reverse complement strand
GGGCCGCCCCTACCGGTGATCAATGCGTACCCCCCGGCGCGGAATCGGAACAACGCCGCTGCCAAACATACCCCGCGCCTCGTACCGCCACGGTTTTTTTTGAAAGATTGCCCGCGCTTCCGGGAAAGAATCTCCGGTGGCGTTATGGCGTTTCAAGAAAGCGGGTGTGCTTGATGCAGAACAAGACTATGCGCGGACTGCTCTGTATTGCGGCGGTCCTCTTTCTCGCGATCACGGCGGGCGGGCACGCCCGCGCCGGCGAACTTCCGCCCAAGGATCAGGCGGTGGCGGAAGCGGCGCGCCTGGTCGAAGAGGAGAAATACGACGAGGCGGCCGACAAGCTGCTCGCGCTGCACGGGCGATTCCCCGCCGATCAGCGCATCCTGTTCGACTGCGTCGCCGTATTGTCGTGGGCGGGGCGCTACCGGGAGGCGGCCGATCTGGCGGCGAAATATCCGGAAATCCGCCCGCCCAAATATTCGCTGAGCGCGGCCGCGCTGGCCTTCCGGCGCATCGGCCAGACCGATCGCGCCGTCGCGCTCTACAAATACGGCCAGGAACATTATCCGGACGATCCCGATTTCGTTATCGGACACATCCTCACCCTCGCCGACGCGTCCCGCTACGACGAGGCGCTGGCCATGGCGGCGGATCTGCGCAAAAAGCGGGGCGGCAGCCCGCAACTGGACGAGGCGGAGCGCTACACCAGCACCCGCCTGGCCGACGACCGGTTCCGCCAGCGGCGCCAACGCGCCGCCACGCTTGCCCGCGAGGAAAAATACGACGAAGCGCTGGCCGAACTGGAGGCGCTGAAGAAGGAAAGGCCCGATTTCCCCGGCATCGACTACGACAAGCTCACCGTCCTGTCCTGGGCCGGCCGCCACCGCGAGGCGGCGGACATGGCGGGAACGATGGATTTGGGCAAGGCGCCCGAATACGTGCGCCAGGCCGCCGCCGTTTCCTACCGCGAGGCCGGGGACATCAAGGAGTCGGAGGCCGTATTCCGGAGCCTGCTCCGCGACAATCCCCGCAATTCGCAGGCGGCGGAGGGGCTGGCGCAAACGCTCATCCGGGGCAACCGCCTGCGGGAAGCGGAAAAATTCATCCTCGACTACAAGGCTGCGGAACCGGCGTCGGAACGCATGGCGCGGGCGGAATCCGATCTGGTGAAAACGCTCCGGGACAAGGCGGTCGACGACGCGCTGGAACACCGGACGGCGCAGGCATTGGACCGGCTCGAGCGGGTCGACAGCGTTTTTCCCGGCCACGCCGGGGTCGGCCACGACAGGCTGACCATCCTTTCGTGGGGCGATCGCCATGCCGAGGCGGCCGCGCTGGCCGACCAAATGGATATCGGCGCCGCGCCCGATTACGTCCGCGAGGCGGCGGCGAAAAGTTATCGCGCCGTGGGCAACTACCCCAAGGCGGAGCTGCTCTACCGCGGCCTCCTGGCCGAGCAGCCGGACAAACCGGCCTACATCGAGGGCCTGGCGCTGACCCTTCTCGACAACATGCGCCTGGACGAGGCGGAAAATTTCATCCTCCGCCACAAGGCGGCCAACCCCGACCTGCTCGACGATCCGGAAAACCGCCTGGTGGCGCTCCGGCGCGACGAAGCGGCGGAGCTGGCGCGGAGCGAATACTACGACAAGGCGCTGGAGCTGCTGAAGCGGCTGGACGAACAGTTCCCCGGACACCCCGGCGTCGATTACGACAGGCTGATGATCCTGTCCTGGGCCGGCCGGCACGCCGAGGCGGTCGCCCTCGCCAACTCCGTCGACCTGGACAACGCGCCCGCCTTCGTCCGGCTGGCCGCCGCCGTCTCCTGCCGCGAGACGGGGAACTACACCCGGGCGGAAGCGCTCTACCGCAAGTTGGCGGCGGCGGATCCGAAAAATCCCGTGCTTGCCGAGGGCCTCGCCCTCACCCTGATCCGGGACAACAAGCCGGCGGAGGCGAAGGACATCATCGATTCGTTCCGGAAGACCGATGCCAAGGCGCTCCCCGACGCCGAGGCCGCCCTGGTCGCCGCCTACCGCGATCAGGCGGGCGAATTGGCGCGGGCGGCACGCTACGACGAGGCCTTGCCCATACTGGAAATGCTCCGGGCGCGCGCCCCCGGCAACGCCGGCGTGCTGAACGACTACGTCGCCGTCCTGTCGTGGGCCGGCCGCTACAAGGACGCCGTGCGGCTGGGCGGCGGGCTCGACGCGTCCACCGTGCCGGAATACGTGGCGGAGGCGGTCGCCTCGGCGCTCCGCAAGGAGGAGATGCGCCAAGAGGCGTACGACTACTACCGCCGCGCCGTCGACCGCTTCCCGGACAACCCGTCGCTGATGGCCGGGCTGGTCATGGCCATGCGCGACATCGACCGGACGGACGAGGCGGAAACGCTCCTGGACAGCTATGTCCTGCGCCATCCCGGGGCCGAGAAGGACAACAAGGACATCGCCGACGCCCGCGCCTATCTCGCCCCGGACGAGCCCTATGCGCCGCCGCCGCGGCCGGACGCCCCGTACCGGGCCGAGCAGGACGCCATCGTCGCCAAGGCGCGGGACGCCAGGAAGCTTCCGGAGGCGATCAAGGAAATGCGCGGACTCCGCGCCGCCCATCCGGACGATACGTACATTCTTGGCGACTACATCGTCCTCCTGCGCTGGGCGCGCGAAAACGAGCAGGCGCTCGATCTGGTGCCGGAACTCGATCTCAAAATCGCGCCCGCATACGTCATCGTCTCCATCATGCAGAGCCTGATGGCCAACGGCAACCATTACCGCGCGCAGGCATTTTTTGACGACGCCCTGAAGGCCCAGAAAAACAACCCGGAGCTCATGGCGGCGGGCGCCGTGCCGCTGGCGCGGGGCGGCGACTACAAAAAGGCCATCGCCTATCTCGAGCGCGCCGAAAAGAGCAGGGCGGGCGGCATCGGCAACCGCGTCGCCGAGGCGAAGAAGGCCATCGGCTACGATCTGATCGAGGACATGGACTATCTCGAACGCGGCAACCGCGCCGGCGCCGGCCAGCCGGACGCCGAAGCGATGCTGCGCCGCAAGGTCGAGGCGCTGAACCGGGTCAGGGCCAGCCGCCTCGGCCGCGAAAACATGGAAAAAATGCCGGAGACGGCGCTCGGATCGGATACGCGGGTGGCGGCCAAATTCTCCTCCGCCGGCCAGCTCGCGGTCTGGGGGGAGCAAACCGCCCTGCCCCGCGATCTCAACCCGCATAACAAATATTTCATGGACGCCATCGCCGAGCTGGACGAATTGATGCGGGATCCTGCCTGCGCCAACAGCATCGAATGCAGGGTGATGGCCGGCTCGGCAAAGGTCCGCGCATTGTACGAGATGAACATGGCCTGCCTGGCCATAGCCGAATACGAGGCGATTCGGGACATGGGCATACCGCTCCCGGACGGCACGCTGTTGGCCGCCGCCGGCGCCTACCTCGGAGCCCGCTATCCGGCCAAGGCGAAATGCGTGTACCTGGAGGTGATCGCCCGCGCCGACGATCCGAAGCCGCCCATCCGGGACGACATGTTCGAGGCGAAAAAGGGCCTGTACTGGGCTCTTTTGGAAAACGAGGAGCTGGAGGCGGCGCTGGCCCATGCGGACAACCATTACCGCGAAGGCATCGGCTACGACGACAAGCCGCCCCTGTACGCGGACGACGACTGGCGCAAGACCGACGTCAACATCACCCGGGGCCTCGCCAACCTGTACTGCAATTTCATGGCGACGGCGGATATGCAATTGAGCGAACTGGTGGGCGAGGCTCCCGCCAATGCCGGCGCCCTCGCCGCCCTCGCCTCGACCCAGGCCATGCGCGGCCTGCCGCGCACCGCCAACGACACCGTCCACCTGGCGCAGATCCACGAGCCGAGCGATATCGGCCTCGCCACCCAGGAGGCGACCAATTATCTGAACTACCGGGACTGGCGGAAGGCGCACGACATCCTGAAAGCGGTTCTGCCCTACTACAACCACGCGAACAGCGTCCGGCAGCTGCAAAGCGACTGGGACACCCACAACGCCTACGAACTCCGCATCGACGTCGCCTGGTCCAAGGTGACGCAGGGCGCCAACCCCACCATCGGCGTCGGCAGCAACCCGACGCTGGAGGCGCGGTTGTTCAGCCGGCCGTTCAACTACGACTGGCGGGTGTTCGTGGGCGCCGGCACCAGCTCCGGGGATTTCGAGGAAGGCCACGCCAGGCAGAACATCTACCTGACCGGCGTCGAATTCCGGAACCCGCTGCTGACCGCCACCCTCGAGGTCAGGGCCGACAAGGTGGGGGACTACAAGCTGGGCCTCGCATTGTACGGGGAGATTACCCCGGACGATCACTGGCGCTTCCCGTTCTCGTTCGAAAAGCTGAGCCGGGACACGCCGCTCCGGGCGCGCCACAGCGACATAACGGCCGACGCGGTCACCATCGGCGCGTCCTATTACTGGAACGAAAGCAGGTCGGTGAACTCGACCATCAGCTTCATGGACTTTTCGGACGGCAACCGCCGCCTTTCCCTCGGCGGCAATTACAACCAGCGGCTGTGGACCTGTTTCAACCATTACATAGACGGCCAGATCAACATGTACACGTCCCGGAACTCCCAGGACGACAACCGTCCGTACTTCAATCCGAAACAGGATTTCGAGGTCGGCATCGCCATGACCTACGGCAATCTGCTGTGGCGCTGCTACGACCGGTCGCTCCGCCATGCGCTGACGGCGGGGCTGGGCAACTATTGGCAGCAGTATTACGGTTCCGATCTGGTGTGGAACATCGGCTATAGCCAATCCCTTGACTATACCGACCGTTTTTCGCTGAATTACGGGGTGGGTTTCGGCCGCCGGGTGTACGACGGCGATCCGGAGCACGCGGTCAACGCCTGGCTGTCGGCGGTGTACAAGTTTTAAA
>JAVBRW010000395.1:0-3645 GCA_031547475.1 Planctomycetota bacterium | reverse complement strand
CCCCCCCCCCCCGCCCCTACCAGTGAGCGATGCGTTTGTCGCAACGGCAGTTTCCACCACTCGCGCCTCAATACGGAAACAACCCCGACCGCCGCATGACAAACCGGTAGCCGGCCAGCGCCGCTTCCTTGGGCGCGGCGGTTTCGCCGGTGATGTCGACGGTGATCCAGCCGTCGTACTTGATGTCGAGAAGCGCTTTCGAGACGGCTTCGAAATTGACCGCGCCCCGGCCGAATTGCGGCGCCGATCCCGGGCGGGAGCTGGTGACGTCGGAACGCCGTTTGGCGCCGGAAACATCGCGGAAGCGGATGGTTTTGAGCCGTTCGCGGTGCGACTTGATCACCTTGCCCGGATCCATGCCGGCCAGGGCAAGTTCCGCGGTGTCGACGGCCAGGCTCACCACTTCCGGATTGGTGATGGCGAGCAGGCGTTTCAGATCCTTGTCCGAATCGCCCAAATGCCGCGCGCGGGGCATGAAGCACAGGCTGATGCCGAAATCCTGGCAGCGGCAGCCAATCTCCTCGACAATGGCGGCCACGGTCAGCCAGTCGTCGTCCGAAATCGGCCCGCCGACGGGATCGGATTGGCAAATGATGAGGTTGCCCTTGCCGGTCGATCCGGCGAAGCGGGCGGAATTGGCTGCTTTTTCCACCTGCTCGTCCGCCTTGTCCTTGTCGAACAAATTGACGCGCTGCAGCAGGCCGGACAGCTTCAGTTGGGTCGTGTCCAGGATTTCCTCGAAGACATGCAGCCGATCCTCGAAACGGTGCACCACATCGGACGGGAATTCAAGCCCTTCGAAACCGCATTCGGCCACGTCGGTGATGGCCTGAATCGTCCCTTCCCCTCCCCAAGGGGCGGCGTAGCAGGATAAGCGTATTTCTCCCACAGGAATCCTTTCACTCGTACAATATCAGTCAAACAGGCGCGGGTGCTCGCGGCACCAGGCCACTTGTTCGTGCGCTCCCGGGCAGGAATAGCCGAACACCGGGCAGCCCTCGGCCGTCTCGGGGGACAGCGGCGGGCGGTTCCTGATGCAGTGGGCGTACGGGCACGGCAAACCGTCCTCCTCGAAGTCGGGATTTTCGCCGTAATTGAACGACCAGCCCCGAAGGCCGAGAAAACGGTCCGCCTTGTCCTGCGAGTCTATGCGGTTGCCGGCCTCGTCGACCGGCTCGTCGCCGGCCAGCGTCTGGCAGGCTTCGTAAAAATCGCGAATATCGTCGTTGTCGCCGGCCAGTTCGAGGAAGCGCTCCAGATCCTCGGCCGCCATGTCGTACTGCGCCGCCCTGGCGAACAGCCACCCCCTGATGAAATGCGCCTGCGGTTCGTCCGGGTTCAGTTCCAGCGCCTCGTTCACGTGCTCGAGGGTCGTCTCCGGTTCGTCGACGAAACGCCCGACCTCGGCCAGCATGCTGTGGCCCATGGCGTCCTCGGGATCGAGCTGGAGCACTGTTTCGAAATCGTTTCGCGCCTCGTCGTCGAGGCCGAGGTTCATGTAGGCGAGGCCGCGGTTGCCGTAGGCGCCGGTCAGATCCGGGCTCAGCGCCACCAGCCGCGAGAAAGCGTCCACCGCTTCGGAGAAACGGCGCTCCTCCAGCAAGGCCAAAGCGTCCTCGAACAGTTTGTTTCCGTCTGAATCCATCAATCCGTTCCAAAAAAGAATCGGCCCGAAACGTGCCGCCGCTTCGTGCCGCCTTTATGCGCGATTCAATCGTATTATCAATGTTCGAGTGGCCGATGTCAATGGAATCCGTCGGGGGAAACCGTCCGGACGGGGCAGGAAAAAACACCTGCCCTATTGTTCAAATTAACAATGAATAATGAAGAATGAATAATGGATGAGTTAATGAGCTAATTAACAATTATCCTTGGTGCAATGTATGCTGCCAAAGGCAATTGTTAATTAACCCATTAACTCATCCATTATTCATTCTTCATTTTCAATTCTTAATTTTTATTTCACCCCCATCAGCTCCCGCACCACTGCCGGCGCCACGGAAAGCATTTCCGGAAGCTTTTCCGGTTCCTTGCCGCCGGCCTGGGCGAAGTCGGGCTTGCCGCCGCCGCCGCCGCCGATGATGACGGCCAGCTTTTTGACAATGTCGCCGGCCTTCAGTTTGGCGGGAGCCAAAGCTTTGCCGACCGCCACGGCGAGGGCGGCCTTGCCGCTGTCGTGGCCGGCCAGAATGACGACGCCGTGATCACCCAGCTTGGACAAAGCCTCGCGGGCGAGATCGCCGATTTCCTTGCCGCCGATTTCGCCGGCGCTCACCGACAACAAGCGTGCGTCGCCGACATCCTCTGGAGAGGCGGCCAGGATGCGTTCCTTGGCTTGGCGGGTCTTGACGGTGACCAGCGTCTTTTCCAGTTCGCGGATCTGGGCGGCCATGGCCTGGAGGCGTTCTTTGGCGTCCCTGGCCGGCGTCTTGAGTTCACGGGAAATGTCGGTGAGCAACTCGCCCTGCTCCTGCGACAGGCGGAACGCGGCCAGGCCGGTGACGCCTTCGATGCGGCGGACGCCGGCGGCGATGGATTCCTCCGCCACCAGCCGGAACGATCCGATGGGCGCGGTTTCCTTCATGTGGGTGCCGCCGCACAGTTCGGTGGAATAATCGCCGGTGAACAGCACGCGGACAGTCTCGCCGTATTTTTCGCCGAACAAGGCGATGGCGCCGGCTTTCCGCGCTTCGGCGACCGGCATGACTTTCGTCACCACCTTGGCATTTTCGAGAATGCGGCGATTGACGATTTCCTCGATTTCCTCCCGCTGGCTCGAGGTCAAGGCGACGGCGTGCTGGAAATCGAAGCGGAGCCGCTCGGGGCCGACGTACGATCCCTTCTGCTCCGCCTTGTCGCCCAGCACCTGGCGGAGCGCGTGGTGAAGAAGGTGGGTGGTCGTGTGGTTCCGCATGATGGCGAGGCGGCGCTCGCCGTCAACCTTGGCGCCGAGCGTCATGCCGGGCTTGACCACGCCCGATTCCACTTCGCCGACGTGCAGGTGGATGCCGTCCAGCTTCTGCGTATCCTCGACGCGGATGACCAGATTGCCCGGGCCGACCAGCAGGCCGGTGTCGCCGACCTGGCCGCCCGATTCGCCGTAAAACGGCGTTTTGTCCATCACCACCGTGACTTGCGTTCCGGCGCCGGCTTCCTCTGCGAGATGGTCGCCGACCACCACGCCGAGCGCCTTGCCTTCGGCTTCGAGCGTGTCGTAGCCGAGGAATTCGCTCCCCTTGGTGAATTTCTTCACTTCCTGGAGCGGGCCTTTGGCGAACACGTCGCCTTTCATCTTGGCGCCTTCGCGGGCCTTGGCCTTGGCTTCGGCCATGGCGGCGTCGAAACCGGGGCGGTCGACGGTCAGGCCTTGTTTCGAAACCACTTCCTCGGCAAGTTCGTAGGGGAAGCCGTAGGTGTCGTAGAGTTCGAAAGCGGCGGCGCCGGGGACGACTGTCTTGCCCGACTGTTTGGTCTCCTCCATCACCTGTTCGATGCGGGTCAGGCCGCGCTCCAGGGTGGCGAGGAACTTGGTCTCTTCGAGCTGGATGGTCTCGGCGATGGCGGCGGCGCGGGCCTTGATTTCCGGGTACGGCTTGGCCATGACTTCGCCGACGAGCGGCACCAGATCGGCCAGGAACGCGACCT
>JAVBRW010000126.1:0-3019 GCA_031547475.1 Planctomycetota bacterium | reverse complement strand
TTTTCCAGCATGGTTTCGGCCACGTTGACCTCGCCGACCGGGGTGCGGAGCACCTGGCAGTCGAATTCCCCGGCGACGTCGTCGATCATGCGGGTGGTGGAGAGGTTGGTGACGACAATGCCCTTCTGGCGCGACAGGCGGTAGCGGGCGGCCAGGCAGAGGCTGTATTCCTCGCCGATGTATTCGCTTTTTTCGTCGATGAAGGCGACGCGGTCGGCGTCGGCGTCCTGGGCGAAGCCGAGATCGGCGCCCTGGCTTTTGACGACTCCGAGGATGGCGGTGACGTGGCGCCTGGTCGGCTCCGGATTCCTGGGGAACAGCCCGTTCATGGCGCAATCGATGGCGACGACCTCGCAGCCGGTGCGGTTGAGGAATTCGAGGGCGAGGGCGGAGCCGGCGCCGTTGCAGCAGTCGACCGCCACCTTGAATTTCCTTTTCTGGAGCGCCTTGACGTCGACCAGGGCCATGACGCGGCCGAGGTGGTTTTCCAGCGCGCCGTCGTCGGTTTGCACGGCGTGGATTTTGTCGTAGCCGACCTTGATGGAATCGCCGCCGTAGTAGATGTCGAGGAGCTGCCGGCCCTGCTCCTGGTTCAGGTAAATGCCGTCGGAGCGGAAGAACTTGAGCGCGTTCCATTCGATGGTGTTGTGGCTGGCGGAGATGACGATGCCGCCGTCCGCCCGCAGTTTCCTGATCATCATGGCGGCGGACGGGGTGCCGCAGACGCCGACGTCGACGATTTGGCAGCCGGCCGACAGGAGGCCGGAGAACACGGCGTGCTTGACCATGTCGCCGGAGGCGCGGGTGTCCCTCCCGACCACCACTTTTCCGCTGTCGGCCCAGGTTCCGAACGCCTGTCCCAGATTGACGAGAAGTTCGGGCGTCAGGTTTTCGCCGACCACGCCCCGCACGCCGCTGATGCCGATCATCAATTTGCTCATTGCCCGATTCACCGCCTTTCGCGTAGGAAAATCCGTTCGTCGACATTGTTTCTATTCGACCTGTTATGGTATATATTCCGCCGCCGCATGCCAAACAAAAACCCTCCCGCCGTTTGGAGACGGGAAGGAGGGGGGCAGGGGCGAATTCGAATTAAGAATGAATAATGAAGAATGAATAATGGCGGAAAATTCTCACATTAAAGACACGCTCGCTTGCGCTCGCTCTCACCCCTGTTCCCGCGCTTGCGAAAAGCGAGCGGTAGCGAGCGTGTCTTTAATGTGAGAATTTTCCGCCATTATTCATTCTTCATTATTCATTCTTAATTGTCTCCTTAGAAGCTCAGCCAGGCGTTGGCGAACACCGAGATGTCGCGGACGCCCGAGCCGTACTGCAGGTTGACGCCGGCTCCGAGCCCGAGCTGGTTGGAGCCGCCGATGTTGACGCAGCCCTTGACGCCGGCGCCGACATTGATGAGGTCGTGGGCGCGTTTGGACGACTGGACGTCGAAGGCGATGGCGCCCGGGACCTTGTTGTAGTACGAGCCGGCCGAGAGGCGGTTCGAGTTGTAGTTGTGCTGCCAGTCGACCGACACCAACGGGGTGACGACGCCGGTGGCGAAGACGAAGTCGTAGCTGGCCTCGACGCCCAGGTTGTGGACGAAAGAGCTCTTGTCGAACCCGCCGATGCGGCTGGTGGTCGGATCGTTGCCGCGCTCGTTCATGCCCTGCTGGTCGAGGTAGATGTAGCGCATCTTGCCGAACGGGGTCAGGTTGAACTGCCCGAGGGCCCAGACGTATTCGGCGCCGATGCCGGCGGTGAAGGCGTGCTGGTTGAAGTCGCCCGAGGCGGTGTAGCTGCCGAAGGCGGGCGGCGGGCCGGCCACGAAGTTGCTGTAGTTGCGGGTCGAATCGTTGGACGAGAACTGGTAGCCGAGGTCGCCGAACAGCGAGAACTGGGGCATGGTGGCGACAGGGGAGAAGCGCCCGATCAGTCCGAAGTGCCCGGTGTCCTGCTTGATTTCCGCGTCGGTGGAGCGGGACTCGGACTTCGAGTAGGAGTAGCCGCCGAAGAAGCCGACGGTGCCGGCGTTGCCGAAGCTGTAGTTCATGCCGACGAGGAAGCCGTTCCGGTTGTTGTCGTAGCCGTTGTAGCCGTTCCGGGCCTTGTTCTTGCTGAATTCGCCGAAGTAGGTGGCCCAGACGGAGAAGCCGGTGGCGGTTTCGGGGTAGTAGCAGTCGTTCAGCCTGCCGTTCCTGCCGTAGCGCGGCACGCCGCGTCCGATGCGGAGCGCGTTGTGATGCTGCTGCCGCAAGGCCACGTCGAGGGCGGTGTTGACCGAGGTGTAGACGCCGTCGATCATGGCGAGGCCGTGGTCCATGTAGAGTTCGGAGGTCAGGGCGCGGTTGTTGACCTGCATGGCGGCAAAGGCCAGGTCGTCGACAATATCAGGCTTGAAATTGACAAGCTGCTCAATAGCGCCCGAAGCGGTGGCCCTGCGAGTGTTTTCGCTCGGGGACGTGTCGAACGGGCTGGTGTACTTGATGCCGAACACGATATCGCCATTGGTGGTCAACCGATGCAACGGTTCATAGAAATCGACATAGGGATTGTTGGGATTGAACACTATATTATTGTTCAGTGTATCCACTTGGCCATCGGTCAACCCGGAATTCCGAAGAAATACGACATCCTGATTCAGTGAGTACACGGGCCGGCTGCCGGCGACGCCGATGTAGTCGACGTCGAAGATGGTATTGTTTCCATCCCTGGTCGCGCTCATATTTGCGGCGGTGACGGTCTTGGCGCCGGGAGTATTCTGGAAGTCGAATACCGGTTCCGTCCTTGCCGTGCTGCCAAGGGCGAACATGGTGGTGTGGCCATCGGCCAAATTTACAGCCGCATTCGTTGTGTTGCTGGTGAAAACGGAACTGTAGTCGCTTGCCAGCTTGGTGGTGCCGGTGTTGAAGTTGAGAGTCGCGATGCCGTTTAACGGACCGGTGCTTTCGGTCTTGTACGTATTGACGCCGCTCAGCACGTTCATGCTGCCTACGCCGGAACTGTCCATGGCTTCGAAATA
>JAVBRW010000048.1:0-6014 GCA_031547475.1 Planctomycetota bacterium | reverse complement strand
AGGTTGCGGACGTCCAGTTCGAGGGCGACCGCCTTGCCGGTTTCCTCGACCACCTTTTCCATTTCGTCGCGGGTCTTCTGCACCACCTCCTCGATGCGGCTGGGGTGGATGCGGCCGTCGGCGACCAGCTTCTTCATGGAGCGGACGGCGATTTCGCGGCGGATCGGCTCGAAGCCGGACAGCACCACCACGCCCGGCGTGTCGTCGACGATGACGTCGACGCCGGTGGCGTTTTCGAAAGCCCGGATGTTGCGGCCCTCGCGGCCGATGATGCGGCCCTTCATCTCGTCGGACGGCAACTCGACCGTCGATACCACATGTTCGGTCGTGTAGTCGAGGGCGAGGCGGTTGATGGCGGTGGAAATGTATTTCTGCGCGTTTTCCTCCGCCGTTTCCTTGGCACGGGTGTTGGCCCTTTCGACCAGCACGTCTATCTCATGCTCCAGATCCCGGGTGGTGAGGTCGAGGACTTCCTTCCTCGCCTCCTCCACCGACAGGTTGGATATCTGGTGCAACTTGGTTTTCTGTTCGGTGATCAGGCCGGCGACTTGCTCCTCCTTGGCGCAAAGATCCTGCGTCCGGTTTTCCAGCCTGTCTTCGAGACTTCGGAGCTGCGCCTCCTTTTCCTCCTGCGCTTCCGACTTCCTGTCCAGATTGTCTTCGCGTTTCAGAAGCCGCTTTTCCTGCTGCTTCAGTTCGTTGCGTTCGTTCTTGACATCGTTTTCCAACTTTTCCCTGGCCGCCAGGAGTTCCGCCTTGGCGGATACCTCGGCGTCCTGCCGGTATTTTTTCGCTTCCTCCCTGGCATCCCGCAGTATTTCCGCCGCTTCTTTTTCCGCCGCCTTCTGCTTGGCCTGGACATAGAAATGCCTGACCACCAATCCCAGTGCGGCACCCAGGATCAACCATAAAACCTCCACCATTGAACACCACCTTCCACGTTGAAAAGCCGTTCCCGGTCCAGCCGGTCCGGCATATAACTCATCCCCGTATGGCAAACCGATAGCGTCGGCCAGCGTGGCAATGGGGACGAATGAAATGATCGCGCCACAACGGTCATCAGACACTGCTCATCAAGTCGTTCGGAGCGGGAATGCACTCGCCGACGCCGGCCTGGCGGCCGACGCGACGCCTACTTGAAGAGGCGAAGAGTGGTTCAGGAGGCTTGCCGTCCCAGAGTTCCCCCCCACAGCGCATGACGCCAACACATCGAGGGTGAACGAAGCACGGGGAACAAGGGATGGTTTAAATTAATCGTGAATTCCGGATAGGTTGCGTTCCGCCCGAACCGCACCGGAACGAAAGCGTATACCCGACTCTTGCCGCATCCCTTAAAAAACAGGATCGGCAACGCAAGGATTGCACTAAAATGCATGAGGGTTGCCAGCAGTTCCAAATGCAGTTCCTTTGCCGGTTTCACGAAAAAAAGCTTCCTGATGGACCGCCTAAGCCGTCGACAAGACGCATCCAACTATTGTTCATCATAAAATAGGCGTAATCAGTTGTCAATAGAAAATTGATTTACGTCCCCACCAGAAGGGAAAGGCGATTTTATTATGCTAATTTTACCCGAATTGCCTTGACGATCAATACTCCGTCGGCTACCATGACGGTAAAACTACCCATATATTGGGGAATTTATGGATACAACCACAGAAGCAGAGATAGCGGCCAGATTGGATACGGCCAACGAGGAAATGCTGCATTGTCTCGAGTTGGCGCACATCGCCGCCCACTCGCCCACCCCCGTCCTCATAACCGGAGAGAACGGGGCGGGCAAATCCCTGCTGGCCTTGCATATCCATCAAAATTCGCCGCGAAGCGACAAGCCGTGTCTCAGCCTGAACTGCGCCACGCTTCCGGGAAAGGATTTCAAGCGCATCATGATGGGCGAAGGCAGGAGCGAGCCGGGCATTATGGCCCGCGCCGACGGCGGCACGCTCATCATCGACGGCGTCGACATGCTCCCTCCCCACGCCCAGCAGGAACTGTTCCTTGCCCTGAATAATTCCGGAGGCATTTCCGGGCGCTACCGGCAAGCCATCGCGTTCGGGCCGCGTTTGATATCCATCAGCGGCAGCGAGTTGTCGCAAAAAGCGGCAAACGGCCTGTTTATCCAGGAATTGCTGTACGGTATCGGTGAAATAACCATCCGCGTCCCCCCTCTCCGCAACCGGAAGGAGGATTTGCCCGAACTGACGCGCCTCGCCATCGCCCAGGCGAATCGCGTGCATGGCAAAAACGTGGGCGGGCTGTCCCGCACCGCCCTGGACTTCATCCAGCATTACCATTTTCCCGGCAATGTGCGCGAATTGTTCCTGATCATCAACCGGGCGGTCCGCGAAACTTCCCGCGACACCATTTATGTCGAGGACCTCGGCCTGATGGTCGATCCGGTCGACGACGATTCCCACAATTACGCCAACCTCACGCTCCTTCCCCTCTTTGAAATGGAGAGGCGCCATATCGCCAAGGCGTTGTTGCGGACGGGCTGGAAAAAACGCTCGGCCGCGCGCCTCCTGTGCATCCCCCTTTCCAGCCTCGAACGCAAAATCAAGCTTTACCGCCTCGAACGCGGCGGCGACACCGAGCTGGCCGATTTGTAACATCCGCGGCCTACGCCTCCTGCCATCCTTTTGTGCCTTGCATTAACTCCGAACGCGGGATATCCTTGTCGAAGAGGATATGAAGATTTGTAGTGGTTTCGCGGGGAGAAAACTATGTCGGCATTCGGAAAGTTCTTTTTCGTGGGCGGTAAGGGCGGCCTGATGGCGGTGAGCGGCGGCGGTTTTTCCGGCGCGGTCGACAGCCAGGACGTGTGGCAGCCGGCCGCCGATCTCCTTGAGATCGAAGGCGGCTACCTGGTCCAGATCGATCTGCCCGGGGTCGACGCCGCCTCCGTCGAGGCGATCATCGACGGCCAGCAACTGCTGGTCCGGGGCGTCCGGCGCGCGATTTGCCCGACGCGAAGCAAGCGCTACATCCACATGGAGGTGTCGAGGGGCGAATTCGGCAAGGTGATAAGCCTGCCGGAAGCGGTGGCGGAGGACAATTGCAGCGCGGTTCTGCGGGACGGCGTTCTCGAGATATTCCTGCCGTTCGGCGAGCGGCCGGCCTTCTCGGTTGTCACGCTCCGCATCAGGAGGTTCGATTGAAGGGAACCTCTAAAAACGGGCTGCCGGGACACAACACTTTTCACGCGAACTTTGCCACACCTGACTATGAAGGGACCCAGGCATGACGGAAGACGAGAACCCCGACGATCCGGTTGACAGCGGCATGAACGATCAGGACAATTCCCCGCCTCCCATCATCGACCCGAACCACAAGCCGGGAACGCCGGACGTGCTGCCCGTTCTGCCGCTCCGCGAAGCCGTCCTCTTCCCCGACATGCTGCTGACCCACGTCATCAACGATCCCCGGGACATCCGCCTGGTGGACGACGTGTTGCTGCAGGACAGGTTCGTCGCTTTTGTGCCGGTGGTCAAGCCGCAGGCCGACACGAACGACCCGTCCATCCTGTGGGACAAGGGCTGCGTCGGCGTCATCCTCAAGATGATCAAGTTCCCCGACGGCGGCGTGCGCCTTTTGGTGCAGGGCCTGAAACGCATCCGCATCGAAAGCATTCTCCAGCGCCAGCCCTATTTCTCCGCCCGCACGTCGGAGCTGAAGGACGTGCTCGAGCCCGGCGTCGGCCTGGACGCGCTGCACCGCTCGGTCCGCGATCAGTTCAACCGGCTTCTGGAGCTTCTCCCGCACGCCCCCAGTGAAGTCAAGCTGTCCGCCGTCAACATCACCGATCCCGGCCGCTTCGCCGATCTGGTGGCGGCCAACCTCAACCTGTCCATGGAGGAGCGCTGCTCCATCCTCGACGCCGCCAACATCAAGGAGCGGCTGGAAAAGATATCCGTTCTGCTCGAACGGGAAATGCAGATTGTCGAGCTCGGCACCAAAATCCACGAGGACGTCAAACAGAAGATCAACCAGGGCCAGCGCGAATTTTTCCTCCGCGAACAGCTCCGCGCCATCCGGAACGAGCTGGGCGACGGCGTCGACGACCGGGTGGAAATCACCGAACTGGAAAAAGGCATCGAAGAGGCCGGCCTTCCCGAAGAGGCGTACAAGGAGGCGAAGCGCGAACTCGGGCGGCTCGAACGCATGCAGGCCGGTTCGGCCGAATACACCGTCTCCCGCACCTTCCTCGACTGGATGGTGGCGCTGCCGTGGAAAAAGGAGACGGACGATCAGCTCGACATGGCGAAGGCGCGGAAAATCCTCGACGCCGACCATTACGACTTGTCCAAGGTCAAGGACAGGATTATCGAATTCCTGGCGGTGCGGAAAATCCACCCCACCGGCCGCAGCCCCATCCTGTGCTTCGTCGGCCCCCCGGGCGTCGGCAAGACCTCCCTCGGCCGCTCCATCGCCAAGGCCATGGGCAGGAAGTTCGAGCGCATCAGCCTCGGCGGCGTGCGGGATGAGGCCGAGATCCGCGGCCACCGCCGCACCTATGTCGGCGCGCTCCCGGGCCGCATCATCCAGGGCATGCGCCGCGCCGGCACCAAAAACCCGGTGTTCATGATGGACGAGGTCGACAAGCTGGTCTCCGACATGCACGGCGATCCGTCGTCCGCCCTGCTGGAAGTCCTCGATCCGGAGCAGAACTTCAACTTCCGCGATCATTACCTCGACGCGCCGTTCGATTTGTCGAAAGTGGTGTTCATCACCACCGCCAATACGCTGGAGACCATTCCGCCGGCATTGCTGGACCGCATGGAAATTCTCCGTCTGGCCGGCTATTCCCTCGAGGAAAAGCTGCAGATTTCGCGGAAATTCCTCATTCCCCGCGTGCTGGCCGATCACGGCATGGAGGCGAAAAAGGTCAAGCTGGACAACGCCACCCTGTCCACCATCATCAACGCCTACACCCGCGAATCCGGGCTCCGCAACCTGGAGCGGGAACTTTCCACCATTGTCCGGAAGCTGGCGGTCAAACTGGCCGAGGGCAAGCGCGGGCCGTTCACCGTCACCGCCAAGGATGTCAAAACCTATCTGGGGCCCCCCACCTATTTCGCCGCCACCACGACGAAGGCGGAAGTCCCGGGCGTGGCCATCGGCATGGCGTGGACGGCGTCGGGAGGCGATCTCCTCTATATCGAGGCGACCAAGATGTCGGGGAAAAAGGGCTTGCTCCTCACCGGCCGCCTCGGGGACGTCATCAAGGAAAGCGCGCAGGCCGCGCTGTCGTGGATCCGCACCCGCGAGGAAAAACTCGGGCTGGAAAAGGACTTTTTCGAAAACCACGACATCCACATCCATTTTCCCGAGGGCGCCACGCCGAAGGACGGCCCGTCGGCCGGCATCACGCTGGTGGCGTCCCTGGTCAGCCTGCTGACCTGGAAGCCGATCCGCCCGCGCCTCGCCATGACCGGCGAAATCACCCTGCGCGGCAAGGTGCTGCCGGTCGGCGGCATCAAGGAAAAAGTGCTGGCCGCCCGCCGCGCCGGCATCCGCGACATCATCATCCCGGCCGGCAATGTCCACGATCTGGACGAATTGCAGCCCGAGGTGAAGCGGGACGTCATTTTCCACACCATCGAAAACATCGAGGAAATGCTGCCCATCGCGTTCCCGAAGCTGGCGCACAAGTTCCCGGTCGCCAAAGTGGTGAAGGCGAAGGGCGGAAAGGTGAAAAAGAACGGCGCCAGAGCGACGAAGAAAGCTGCGGCGAGCAAGGGAAAATGAGAAGCGACCAGTGCACATTCAATACCGTATGGTCCGAGGATGACGGCGAATTCGTTGGAGTATGCAAGGAATTTCCCGGACTGTCCTGGTTGGACAAGGATCGGGAACGCGCGCTTCAAGGCATTGTGGAGCTTGTCGAGCAAAGCATTCAGGATATTGAATTGAATGGTGAAGCGGTATCCGGTTGTCGTTATTGACTGGAGCTTTGCAATACGGGGTTTGCCTGTGCGGCAGTGGAGGTTTGTCCTGCCGTCCGTGTCAATCCCGCT
>JAVBRW010000248.1:0-3940 GCA_031547475.1 Planctomycetota bacterium | reverse complement strand
AGGTTGCGGCCGTCGAGAACGGCGCGGCGCAAGAGGCGCTTCAAAATATAGCCGCGATGCGAATTGGCCGGCAGCACGCCGTCGCCGATGCAGAAAGTGACGGCGCGGACATGGTCGGCGATGCGGCGCATGAGAACGTCGTCCGGGCGGTTGGCGCCGTAGGTTTTGCCGGATATTCTGGCGATGGCGGCGACGATGGGCTTGAAAATGTCGATGTCCATGTTGGTGGCGACACCCTGCATGCAGGCGGCCATGCGCTCGAGGCCCATGCCGGTGTCGATGTTCTTCTGCGGCAGCGGGACGAGGGAGCCGTCGGGCTGGCGGTCGTACTGGGTGAAGACGAGGTTCCAGATTTCGACCCAGCGGCGGCAGTCGCAGGTTATGCCGCAGTCGGGCTTGCCGCAGCCGTGTTCGGCGCCGCGATCGTAGAAGATTTCCGAGCACGGGCCGCACGGGCCGTTGGGGCCGAGCTTCGGGGCGTCGGCCGGCCAGAAGTTGTCGTGATCGCCCAAGCGGTTGATTTTTTCCTTGGGGAGGCCGACTTCCTTTTCCCAGATGGCAAAGGCTTCGTCGTCGGTGTCGTGGACCGAGACCTGAAGACGGCCGGCGGGGATGCCCATTTCCTTGGTGAGGAATTCCCAGCCCCAATTGATGGCCTCTTTTTTGAAATAGCCGCCGAAGGAGAAGTTGCCGAGCATTTCGAACAGCGTGTGGTGGGCCGGGGTGACGCCGACGTTCATGATATCGCCGGTGCGGATGCACTTCTGGCAACTGGTGGCGGTGCGGTAGTCGATGCGGAGGCCCATGAACTGGTCCTTGAACTGGTTCATGCCCGCGCCGGTGAAGAGAAGGGTCGGATCGTTATGGGGAACCAGGGAGTCGGAGGGGACGATGGTGGCTCCCTTGGAGGCGAAGAAATTGAGGAATTTGTCGCGGATATCGTCGGTTTTCATAACCTTGTCCTATCAACAGCGCCGGCAACTACAACACAAAACGCCGCCTCGGCGTCGGCGCCGGGCGGAGGGAAAGGGAGTAGTATAAACAAAAGAATGGGGGGGCGCAAGGAGGTTTTGGCGGTGGTATTGTTGTTGCGTACAGTAAAGGATATTGTAGACTATAGTTGTACCGTATGCTTTGCAATGCCCAAAGGAGAATCGCGATGGAGAGTATAGCAAAGGATGTCATTGTGGCCAAGGAAACGGAGGTATTCGTTCCCGACACCCATAAAGTCTATTTGGAGGTGGATTTGCCGCCGGATTTTCCCGAAGGGGATGCCATTGTGACGATGGTATTCAAGTATAAGGGGAAGCATGTCAACCGGATGGGAGAAGTAATGGGTTTGGGCGCGGGCGAAGTGTGGATGGCGGAGAATTTTGACGAACCTCTTGAGGATTTCTCGGAGTATAAGTGATGAAATTGCTGCTGGATACCCATGCCTTGATTTGGCATCATGAAAATAGTGGTACAATGCCCAAAAGGGTCAAGGATGTCATAAATGACAAGAATAATTTGATTTTCATTAGCGTCGTCAACATTTGGGAAATATCCATCAAGATTCGGGCAGAGCGATTAAAACTATCCATCCCTACCGAAAAACTCCTTGCCATCTGGAAGGAAAGAGGGGCGTATTTGGTTGCCGTCACCCCAGCCCATGCATTGGCGGTCGAGACTCTTCCCCTGTACCATCGTGATCCTTTTGATCGCATGCTTATCATCCAAGCCATGACGGGAAAGTTTTCATTGATCACAAAGGATGAGAAATTCAAAAAATATCCGGTGGAATGCATTTGGTGAAAGCTACAAAAAAAGCCTCCCGCATCCGGGAGGCTTTTGTATCATGAAGCATTTTTCGCACCGATAGCCTGTCGCCTAGAAGCAGACGCCGTAGGTGCCGGTGAGGGTGTGGTTGTCGTACTTGCTGGCGAAGGTGTAGTTGTAATCGATAGCGAACACGAACTTGTCTTTCAGCTTGATCTTCAGGCCGGCGCCGACAACGCCGTAGGAACTGCCGATGTCGGTGGAGTTGGAGGTGAAGCCGTTGGGGATAGCGGGATCCTGGAAATTCGCATTCACCGAAGTGCGGGAAGCACCGAACTGCGGAATCCAGCCGGCACGGATTTCCGGCGTCCACAAGGAGCACATGCCGCCGAACTTCAGGAAGTTCGAAGTGAACGTCTTGTTGGCCGAAACCATGATCGGCATCTGCAGCGAATTGTAGTTGGAACCGTGGACTCGGAGCAACGCACCGCCATCGCCCTCCATCAGCCTTTCATTGAACGAATTCGTTCTGACATAGCTGTAATCCAACCCGATGGACGGGGTGATGCGCATTTCGTTCGGGAGAATCCAGACATAGCTGGCCTTGAGGCCGGCGGAGAAAATATCGTCGGTGTAATTGCCGTGGTAACGGCCGTCGGCGCCGGCTCCCCCAGCATCATAAACATCCCGCTCTTCGCGGTTCCAGCTTCTGGACCAGCCGGCGTAGGCGTCGAAGAAGAAGCAGCCGATGGCGGTGCCGCCGTAGATGGCGGAGTGGAACGCTTCGCTGCGGCCGCGCCAGTGGTAATCGTCGGTATTGTACATTTTGCGGTAATCGTAGCCGACGGCCAAGCCTATGGCGGACGATTCGCCCAACAAGCGGCTGATGCCGGTGGCAAAGCCGCCGATATTGGTCTTGTAGCCAAGATAGCCGTCATTGGTGTCGCGCTTTTCGCGGGTGATGAACGGCGTGTCCCACATCACCCAGTTGCTTTCGGGTGTGCAGAAATTGCTGCCCGAACGCATATGCGCGGTCTGGCTGTAATTGCGGATGGACGGCATGGTGTTGCGGAATTCCCGCTGCACCGCCAGCGACGTAAGCATACTGTCGGCGAAAAATTCGGCCGAGGCGGAGTTATAGAACCTAGCCGAATTAGCGCCACCAATCGCATTCGAAACCGCCTGCCCGTTCGGATTCAACTCCACCGCCTTAACCGCGCCGCACGCCGCGAACGCGACAATGGCCAACGCCAAGGCAATCCTCGTGCCCATTTTAGACATGTTCAATTCTCCAGAAAACAAAATCCCCAATCCCCTGAGGCTGGTATCGCAGTCGCTTAGATCAACTCATTTCGTAAGCAAACCAAGGTCTGCCCATTATAGGCGCGGGGAACCGCAAATCAAGAAATTTTATTCGACATTTTGCCGGAATGTTTGAATGCTGGAACGTTTTCAGTCGATAAGATACTGCTTGCATCTTTTTCAACTTCCGCCAAATCAGGAAGTTACACGCTCTCAATCACCACCTGCGCTATGGCCGCCTGCCGGGCGTGGGACAGGCTCAAATGTATCTTTCCCGCCCCGAGTTCCCGTGCCTTTTCGGCGGTCGAACCGTGCAGCCGTATCTCCGGCCGCCCCGATTCGGTCCGGATCACCTCAATGCCGGTGAACGCCACCCCGTCGGCCCAGCCGGTGCCGAGCGCTTTCATCACCGCCTCCTTGGCGGCGAAACGGGCGGCGAAACATTCGTCCGGATTCGCCCGGTTCAGGCAATAGGCCGCCTCGTCGGGCAGGAACAATATATTGTAAAAGCGCTCGCCATGCCGGTCGCGCAATTCGGCCACGCGGTGAATGTCGACCAGGTCGACGCCTATGCCGAGAATGGACATGGTGGTTCCCCCGATGGGCAATTTACGGTTCACGATTTACGATTGAACCACGAGGTACAGTCCCGGAGCGCAGAATTTTCCCGCTGGACCCCGGCTCAACTTCCCGTTTTTCGCCCGGGTCAACGCGCGCCCGCCGGGGTGACGTTCTTGGGGGTGTGGGGGGGGGGGGTGGTGGGGGGGGCGGGGGGGGGGGCTGGGAGACACCCCCACCACACCCCACCCCCGACAAGGCGGCTGCTTAGTCCGGGGGGCGGACCCCCGCCGGGGGGGGGGGGTCGGCCGCGCGGGGCGCG
>JAVBRW010000250.1:0-6632 GCA_031547475.1 Planctomycetota bacterium | reverse complement strand
AAACGTCATTCCGGCGGTAAAAACAACCGCTGCACCCCTAACGGGAAGTTGAGCCGGAATCCAGCGGGATTGACACGGACGGCAGGATAAACCTGCACTGCCGCGCAGGAAAACCCCATTTTGCAAAACTCCAGCTATACTGTTTCCTTTGTATTATTTCTCCCCCGCCTTCGCCACCTTCCGCGCCATCTTGATGATGCCCAAGCCGCCGCTCACGTTCCGGCAGCGGAAACCGTGCTGCGACAGGATGCGGCAGGCGGTATGGCTGCGGGCGCCGCTTGTGCAATAAACCCAGTATTCCTTTTCCCTGTCCAATTCGGCCAGACGGCCGCGCAACTCGTCGACCTCGATGTTTATCGCGCCGGCGAGAGCGCCTTCGGCGAACTCCTCCGGAGTGCGGACGTCCAGGAACCTGTGCTTGCCGTCGTCGCCGCCCTCCGAGTCGAAAGCGATGACATCGTACGGCGGCACCGGGAAGGTGCCGTCGTCGATGGCGTCCTGGGCGATGAAACCGGCGATATTCATCGGGCTTTTCGCGGTGGCGAAGGGCGGAGCGTAGGCGTGTTCCGCCTCGACGAGCGACGATACGCCGCCGTTTTCGCCGATAATCATGGCGATGGCGTCGATGGTCTTTTCCGCCGCCGTGGTGGCCGGCCCCGCCGCCTGGGCGCCGAGAACGGCGCCGGTCTCGGGATCGAACAGGATTTTGAACCAGAAATCGTCCGAACCCGGATAGTAGCCGGGCAGGGTGGGAACGCGAACATGGACGGCCGCGTGCTTCCGGCCGATGCGATCGAGCGTTTTCGCGGTGGCGCCGGTCTGCGCCAGCATGGCTTCGCCCACCTTGACCACCGCCGATCCGAGCGTGCCGGGATAGGGGCGGGGAATGCCGAAAAGGTTGTCCGCCGCCTGGCGGCCCTGGCGGTTGGCCGGGCCGGCCAGCGGGATGACGGCCGCTTCGCCGGTCGGGCGGCGGGCCACTTCGATGACGTCGCCGACGGCGAGAATGTCCTGGTCGCTTGTCCGGAACAGCGCGTCGACCTTTATGCCGCCGGTGGCGCCGATGGCGATGCCCGCCTCCCGCGCCAGCTTGACCTCCGGCTTGACGCCCACCGCCAGCGCGATCAGCCCGAATTCGCCTTTCTCGCCGTTCGAGAAAACGACGCGCGCGTTCGACCCTGCGTCCGCGATCATCACCACGGTGGTGTTCAGCCGGAGGCGCACGCCGAGGCCGGACAGCGCGTCCAGGAGCGGCGCCGTCATTTCCGGATCGGCACTGCCCAGCACCTGCGGCCCGTGGGAAACGAGGGTGGTTTCGATTCCCCGGCCGGCCAGCGCTTCCGCCATTTCCAGGCCGATGTATCCGGCGCCGATGACCAGCGCCGGCGTTTCCGTTCCCTTTTCCGCCACCATGGCGGCCATGGCGTCGGCGTCGACGAGATTGCGGAGCGTCTTGACATGGGGGTGATCGATGCCGGGCCAGTCGGGAATGATGGGATGCGCGCCGGGAGACAGGATAAGCTTATCGTAGGAAAGCGAGTACTCGGAACCATTCGCCTTGGCGGCGCCGGCCGGCAGGGCGCCGCCGGGATGGACGCGGACGCGCACGGAATGCCCGGAGCGATCGAGGGCGATCGCTTCGTGGAGCGGTCTGACATCGATGCGGAAGCGCGTGCGGAGCGCGTCCGCCGTTTCGGCAAGCAGTTCATCCCGCTCGGTGATGACGCCGCCGACATAGTACGGGAGCCCGCAATTGGCGAACGACACGTCGGGGCCGCGCTCCAGCACGACAATTTCGACGTTTTCGTCAAGCCGGCGGGCGCGGGTGGCGGCGGACATGCCGCCCGCCACGCCGCCGACAATGACCAACCTGTGAATGGTATTCATGAGAGCGATCTCCTTCATCGTGGTGTTTATGAAATGCCGTGTCGCGCGCGGAAGGGCGGTTCCCCCCCCATCCCCCCAGCCATTCAATTCAATCATTCCTGTGATTTTTTGCGGGTCGCGGATGTGGCGCGGCCTTTTTTCGCCGGCTGGCCGCGCTGCGGCCTTTCCGCCGGGATGGTGGACTCCCGAATTTCCAGGGTCGGCCGCACGACGGTCCGCTTGGGCGGCCCTTCGAGCCCGTTTATCCGGCTGACCAGCAGATGCGCCGCGTTGTGGCCGATATGATAGGAATTTCGGTTCACCGACGTGATGGGGAGCAGGTTGTACCTCGCCAGTTCGGTGCCGCCGATGCCGACGACCGCGATGTCCTCCGGCACCCGCCAGCCCAGCGCGTGCGCCGCCTGGATCACGTTTGCCGCCAGGTTGTCGCTGGAGCACAGAATCCCGACCGGCGGCTTTACCAGTTTTGGCAGGCGGCGCCTCACTTCGAGCGGATTGCCTTCGGCCAACGGGAACGCCTTGCACGGGAGTCCGGCCGCCCCGACTTCGGAGGCGAAACTTTCCGAAATCGCCTGGAACGGCGGAAGCGGCACGGTGTAGTCGGCGAACGCGAACGAGCTGTACCCCAGCGAAAGAAGGTGCCGGGCGGCGATAGTGCCGACCTCCTGGTTGTCGCAGCCGACGTAGTCGGTTTCGATTTCGGGGCATTCTATGCCGACGACGACGACCGGAACGTGCAGGCGGGCGAGTTCCGAAAGAGAGGCGGCGGTATGGGCCGGGTCGGTGGAAAAATAGAGGACGCCGTCCACCTGGTGACCGACCAGGCGGCGGATTTCGGAGGTGTCGGCGAGATTGGGGCGGGATGGCGTACCGGGCCTTTTCGCGTACCCGTTCAGCCAGGACGAGGAGAGAATGATGGGAACGTAATCCTCCATGGCCAGGCCGGAAAAGGCGCCGGAAATCCAATCCATGACAGACTGGTAGGAGTAGGCGCGCACGTATACGCCGACAATTTTGCTCTTGCCCTTGAGGAAACCCTGGCCGAGAAGGCTGGGGACATAGCCGAGTTCTTCCGCGCATTTTTTGATGCGATCGCGCGTCGATTCCGGAATGACTATGTCGCGGCGATCGGACAGGACAATGGAGACGGTGGTGCGCGAAACACCGGCGCAACGCGCCACATCGCTGGCGGTCACGCGCTTGCGCGAGTTTCCGTTCTGGCAATGTCCATCATTTTCGTACGGCGGGAAATTATTGGGCGGTTGCTTGGTTTTCATTATTAATTGATCCTTATTATCTCACCGGAGGGGTTGATTTGCTCGATGTAAAATATGTACACGTTACTTTGTAAAAACTTTATACAAAATTTACATTTTCCTTAACCTTTACTCTACACGGAAAAAGGTCGTTCGCAAGGTAATTTGTCTTTTTTATCGAAAAATCGTGCTTGACTAACCTAGTTTAGCGAGATAGGGTGAAGCTGTAAAGGTTTGCCACGCGGTTTAGGCGTTGACCGGTTGGACACAAAACAAGCTATAGGAATCTGCCATGGCCACGCGCATACCCCTAGCCAACGAATCACGCGTTTTCAGCGTGCGCATCGCAAAAACGGCGCATGGCGTTGGCCGGCCGGCGCGCGGGGACTTGTTCGGCGGCAAGATGATAGCGCAGGCAAATTGTTTCGAAGACTTCATGCTCTACGGCAAGCCTCCTCCTCCCCGCCAGAAGAATGTCTTCGGATCGCTGGGAGGTTTTGTATAGATGCGGCGTTGTCCCCGCGTTGACTGGTGAACCAATCCATCCGTTCCCATTCTTCCCGCAGTTATACCGCGGAACAGAGAGGATGGTAATGGTTAACGCAGGGACAACCCTTTCGGGCGGAAAAACGCCCGCCGCATATCCCGGCTTCATTGCATTCCATACTTTCTTGTGGCGGCCGTCCGCCGCCCGCTTCGCTTCGACCGAATGCCGAAAAGCGGCTTCCGGCCAGGTGGCGTCTGTCCACAAAACGGGATTCAAATCATACCGCACTTCATCGGTTCGCGCATAATGATTGCGCGGAGGAGGACGAAGCTGCGGATGTTCACATAGATTGCGGCTCCTGTTCAGGGAAATGCAAAAAAGCTTAAGGAGTGCGGTTGAAATGGTGTTTGTTACCCGGCCCGGCGAGTAGGGGCTTTTCCAGCAGGGCTCCCATTCGCCGGGTTTTTTCCGTAGAAACGCGTTTAGGTTCTGTCAGATAATAAATGAAGCACCTGGGCCTTTATCGAATGCGCTATAGCTGCGTTTCTGTTGAAAGGTTGCCATAGTTATTTCCTGACAGGCCCTTACGCAAAAAAAACCGGGAAAACATCGCTTGTGGCCGATCATGCACTTGCTATGGAGACGCATTATGAACCGCTCGCAATCCACCGGCCGGTTGGACCGGAAGGCCAGGGACAAGACCGGTATTTGGGTCATGGCGGGGACGCGGCTTCCCGCCGGAAGAATGCAGGGGTTGCCGATGGGCAAGGGTTTGTGCGCCGACGCCAACCTCATGAATGAAAGCGCCTGCCTGGCGTTTGGCGGCATTCGCAATCTGCCGGGCAGCGATTCGCCGGATATGCCGCCTCCCAGAACCGGTGCGTCGGGCGGGAAAAGAGACGAGCGCTTGATCCGGGCGCTCTCGCTGGCCTGTATCGCTTTTTTGATCGTCTTCCTGTTTTCCGCGCCGGATGCGGCGGCCGAACAGGAAAGTGTGGACGTTATCATACAGACCGAAGTGATGGACTCCGGCCTTGAACCGGTCGGCGTCGCGTTCGAGGCCAAGCGGCGATGGTTCATCGACGGCGACCTGGTGATGGCAGGCGGTTCGGTCATCGCCAGCATGATTATCGCCTATGCCGTTTTGCGCAGAAAGGTATAGGAAAAGTTCCCGGGTTGGCGGCCGTGCCGCCGGTTCGATTTTTCCGCGGGTCGTTCGCCCTTTTCTTGACCTCTTCCTCCGGATTTTTGTACCCGCAGGTTGATCGGCGCGCGGCGCCAATCCGGTTTTTCCGTTAGCATGCCCCTCTTGTCTCGCAGGCTGGAGTTGCGGGCGGCGAAGCGGAACTGGAAGCGGAACGATGGGTAGGGCGAAGCAAGGGGACACGGGGAGGAAGCCGATTCCGGAAGGCTTCCTCCCCCGATTTTGTGGTTCAATCCCGTTGTTCGATTATTTCCCGGTTTCGCCGGAAGGGGATGTTTCCAGCACCAGGGCGGCAACGCCGCCCTGGTAATAGGCGTCGGTGAAGCGGACGAGTCTTGCGCGCTCTTCGGTCACAATGATGCAGGAGCCGATCACGTCGACGTCCCCGCGATTCAGGGACGGGATAAGTTCGCTGAACTCCATCGGCACGATTTCCAGACGGCGCCCGAGCCTGGCCGCGATTTGTCTGGCCAGTTCGATATCGAGGCCGATGGTGCGGTTTTGGGAATCGACGTAGGTAAAGGGGGGAAGATCGGGATAGGTGCCGAGGCGGAGGGGCGGCGGGGCCGCGTCCTTCACTTCCGGCAGGATTTTTCCCGATTCGGGGCCGTCGACCCATTTGGCGACGAGTCGTTCCATGCCGCCGTTTTTCAGATTTTCGTCAATGACCCCGTTCACCGCCTCGTATAAATTGGGGTCGCCGTAGTTGACCGCGAAAGCGTAACCGACCCGTTCGAACAGATCGGGAAGCATCCGGAGCGACGGATTGCCGGCCGCCAGGGTGCGGGCAACCGGCTCGTCGTGGACGACGGCGTCGATCTTCCCCTTCGCCAGCGCATCAATCATGCCGGCGTAATCGTCGAAATAAATGATTTGGGTATAATCGAGGCGGTTGCCGACGCTGATATCCATGGAGGAACCGGCCAGCGCGCCGATGCGCTTTCCGTTCAAATCGTCCAGATTGTGAATGCCGTTGCCGTTGGCGCTGTCCAGCGCCCGGGCGGAGAAAACGGCGCCATTCAAAAGCAGAACGAGAAAAAGCACACGGCGCAAAAGCGGCCGTTCGCAGAGGCGGACGGCATAGGGTATGCTGAAAAGAAATGTTTTTTTGAATGACCCGTGTGTTCGCATGGTGTTCCCTTGAACAACGCCGAGAACGACTGCCATAAACGCCCCTCTTTCAATGATATCGAAACTACCGGGCGAGTGTACTGTTTTTTTCCGGAATCGGCCGTTTTTATCGATCCCCGCAATTCGTGGCATGTATTGCCTTGAAAAAGCCTTCCGTCCGTCGGAGGATGGCATGCATATCCGAACCGCAATACACATCGAGGGCATGGAAGCTCCATGCCCCCGGTGAACGGTTGCGAAAGCGGGGCCGCCAGCGAAAGCGGCCCCGCGCGTTTGTCTTGCTCGATTGCATAGGGTGCGTTATTCCTTAATACACGAACTCCTTGACATTGTTCAAGGCTGTGCCCATGGAGCAATCGACCTGCGGGTCGCAGACAATGTCGATCACCGCCGGCTTGCCGCTCTGCACCGCGCGGTCGAGGGCGGGGCCGATGTCCTTGGCGTCGAAAACGCGTTCGCCGTGGCAGGCGAATCCTTCCGCCACCTTGACGTAGTCCATCATGGTGTGGTTTTCCGGCATTTCGACATCGCATTCGTACTGGTAGGCGTATTTCTGGTTCTGGCGGAGAAGGCCGAGATAGGCGTTATTGACGATGACGACGATGACCGGCACCTTGTTCTTGGCGCACACCGCCAGTTCCTGGACGTGGAAGGTGAAGCCGAAATC
>JAVBRW010000041.1:0-6018 GCA_031547475.1 Planctomycetota bacterium | reverse complement strand
GGAAAGGCCGGTTATGGATGAAATGAATACGCCCGCCGGGGAGACCGGGGAAAAAGTCGTTTTGGCGGGACAGGAGGACAGGACGAGTGCGCGGTCCGATTTCATTTCGTCCCTCATCCTCATTGTGGTGGGATTGGCGACGATAGTGGAAGCGCTCCGCATGCCGAGTCTGGAAAATTGGGATCGCTACGCCCATCCTTCCTTCCCGCCCATGTTCTTCGGCGCCATTCTGGTGCTGTTCAGCCTGATCGTCTTTGTCCGGAGCCTGTACAACCGGGGATATCGGCTCGGCATCACCGGCGGCGGATTGGCGAAGTTCGTCGCCGCCTCCGAGACGAAGCGGTTTTCGTTCGCTCTCGCCGCCATCGCCTGCTACTTCCTGCTTTTCGGCCGCGTGCATTTCGTGGCGGCCACCACCTTTTTCCTCTTCATCATGATGTGGTACTTCAAAGCCTCCAAGTGGTGGGTCAACCTCCTGGTTTCGTCCGGAGTGGCATTTTGCGTCTGGTTCCTCTTCAACCAGATATTCCTGGTTCCGCTTCCATAGAGACTGCGCCACGGCCCGTTCCTGTTTGGAACCGACATCAAGACGTTGATAGCGCGGGCTGTGAAATCCTGATTTTTTTGTTGATGGGGAGGGTAGCCGGTGGGCGCATTGCATCTGCTGAATTCCATAATCGATCAGTTCAGCGTCTACAATATGCTGAACGTACTCCTGGCGACCCAGTTGGGAATCATCATCGGCATGCTGCCGGGGCTCACCGCCACCATGGGCGTGGCGCTGCTGACGACCCTGACGTTCAGGTGGCAGGCCGGGAACGCCATCATCACCCTGATTTCGATCTACGTGGGCGCGATTTACGGCGGTTCCCGGAGCGCCATTCTCCTGAACATCCCGGGCACGCCGGCAAGCGCCGCGACCTGCCTCGACGGCTATCCCCTCGCGAAAGGCGGGAAAGGCGCGGAAGCGATCGGCCTCGCCACCACATCCTCGTTTCTGGGGTCGGTGGTGGGGCTTTTCGCCCTCTCCTTCTTCACGCCGCTATTGGGCGATTTTGCGCTCGAATTCAAGTCGTTCGAGGTTTTCTGGCTGGCCGTCTTCGGAGTCGCCATCTGCGGCAACCTCACAGCCTCCAAGGACAACATGAAAGGGTGGATAAGCGGGGTGCTGGGGATTATCCTCTCCTTCGTCGGCATGGACGCCATTCAGGGCCATCCCCGCTTCACCTACGGCTTTTCCCAATTGTATTCCGGGTTCGACATCATCCCGGTCCTGGTGGGAATCTACGGCTTTGTCGAGATCCTCGACAACCTTTCCCGGCTGGACCGCAAGGAAACCATCCAGCAGCTCGGAAGAGTCATCCCCAGTCTTTCCGCGCTGATCGCGAATTGGATCAATATCGTCCGTTCCGGCATCATCGGCGTCGTCGTCGGTATCATTCCCGGAGTGGGGGAAAACATCGCCTCCTACGTCGCCTACGACTTCGTAAAGCGCTCCAGCAGGCAGCCGGAGAAGTTCGGCCACGGAGCGGTGGAGGGGCTGATCGCTTCGGAAACCGCCAACAACGCCTGCGTCGGCGGGGCGCTGGTGCCGGTGTTGGCGCTGGCGATACCCGGAAGCCCGCCGGCGGCGGTTCTTTTGGCGGCGCTGTATCTGCACGATATCCGCCCCGGCCCGCTCCTTATGATCGAGAATCCGAACTACATCTACGATTTCTCCGCCATGTTCTTCTGGGCCACCTGCGCCATGCTGGTGCTTGGCCTGACGATTATCAAGCCGCTTCTGAAGATCCTTTCCCTCAAGAACGCCTTTCTCATGCCGATCGTCTTCATCTTCTGCACCATCGGCACCTTCTCCATAAACGGCCGCTTCTTCGATCTGATAGTGATGATCTGCTTCGGCCTCATCGGCTTCCCCCTGAGGAAACTCGGATACCCCGAAGCGCCCTTTGTCCTCGGCATAATCCTGGGGCCGATGATCGACGAAAACCTCAGGCGCGGACTCCTTCTCACCGACGGTTCGGTGTGGCCGTTCTTCTCAACGCCCATATCCATGATCCTGATAGCGGCCATTTTCCTCACCATGTTCGGGCGCCCGCTTAAACGCCTTATCTTTTCACGGAGCGCACGCTCATGAAACGCGGACTCTTTTCGGTCAGTTTCATCAGGGCCACCTCGATGTCGGAGGGGGAAATAAACTATCGGCCGTTTTTCCAGGGCCTCAAGGACGGAAAATTTTCGGGGCCGGTCGTCTATGAAATGTGTTCCCCCCTCATGGGAGGGCCGTCGATGGCGAACCTCGACGCCAAGGCGCGGGATTTTCTCGCCTACATGAAGGAAATGCCGGTCTGAGGGATTGCCCGCCACCGCTATTTTACCGAGGAGAAAAAATGTACTGCACAGGATTCGCCGACGAAGCCGCCGCCTCCCTCGCCGGGCAGATCAGGGCGACCAAGGAATTGGGCTGGAGCCGCATCGAAGCGAGAAGCATTGACGGGACCAATATCCACGACCTTGCGGACGACGCTTTCGAAAAGGTCTGCGCCGAACTCGCCGACGCCGGGATTGCGGTGAGCTGCTTCGGTTCGACGATAGCCAACTGGGGAGCGCCGGTCACGGGCGATTTCGACGGGACGCTGAAAACGGTTGAACGGGCGGTCAAGCGCATGCGCCGGCTGGGAACCGCCCTGGTGCGGATCATGAGTTATGCCGTGCTCAAGGATGCGAACGGCGTGGCGGCCGCGGACCAAATGGAAGAGGAGCGTTTTCGCCGCCTGCGGGAAATCTGCCGCCGCTTCACCGACGCCGGGATTGTTCCCGTGCACGAAAACTGCGCCAACTACGGCGGCATGAGCTGGGCGCATTCCCTGAAGATGCTCGAGAACGTCCCGGGCCTGAAACTGGTTTTCGACACCGGCAACCCCCCGCTGACCCGGGACTATACCAAAGCGCCCCCCTACCCCATGCAGTCGTCGTGGGAATTCTACCGGAAGGTGCGGGACCATATCGCCTATGTCCACATCAAGGACGCGAAGTGGGACGCGGAAAAGAAGGAAGAGAAGTATTTCTATCCCGGCGAGGGCGGCGGGGAGGTGGAGCGGATTGTCGCCGATCTCCTGAATACCGGCTATGACGGAGGGTTTTCCATCGAACCCCACATGGAGGTGGTGTTCCACGATGCGGCGATCCGCGCTTCGGCCGATCGGCGTTTCGATAATTACCTCGCCTACGGACGAAGGTTCATGGACATGCTGTCCCGACTCGGAAGACCCGGAGCAAGGTGAGATCGGGCCAACGAGCCCGCCTCGTTGCCGGGATTTCGTTCGATCACGGCTGAGGGAATATATACCCAAAGCGAATTGGTTTTGGCCAAACGTAAATCCCAAGCCCAAAGCGCGTGCGAAGGTTATGGGGTTGAATAACCGAAAACCATACGCGCTTTGGTATATAAACTGTACAACATGGCCGACATGGTCATCGTCGGCCAGACCATCGGCACCAGGGCGCTGGCCGCCATCGGGGCGACGGGAGCGATAGCCTTCCTGGTCATCGGGATGTCGTTCGGCCTCGCCAGCGGCTTCACGGTGATCACGGCTCAGCGCTTCGGCGCCGGCGACGAGGACGGCGTCAGGCGGTCGGTCGCGACATCGTCGTCGAACCAAAGCAGTATCCGACTTCGAGATAGTGCTGTATCGCCACGGTTATTCCCAAGATCGCGTCCCAACCGGAGGTGTGCCCCACGCCGTTCAACCTGGGAATGACCTTGTCCAGTCCTTTCCCGCCGGTCAGCACCGCCGCCAAACAATCATGTAGCGGAGCCGCGCCCAAGCCGCCGCTCGCCGCCCCGAGATGCGCTTGGCTGATGCGGTTTGTCCTGGTGCGGGCCGCGTTTCCGATCAATTCGACGAGGGATTCCGCCTTTCCGGCAAGCCCCAAGGCATGGAGGCCCAACAGCGCCCCTCCCAAAACGTCGTCGCCGGATGGGGTGAGTCCGCCGCCCAGTCCGAGAAGGGAGCAAGGATCCGCGCCGGGCTCATTGCCCGCCAGCCAAGCCGCGAGTTCGGAGACGCCTTTTTCCGTGGCGGAGAGGATTGCGCCGCGCACCCCGTTTCGGGAGAAAGAAGGGGCAAGGAGAAGCGCCGCCACGCTGTCGACGGGGCACCGACCCTTTGCAACGTTGAGGAGTGCGGCCAAGCCGGAACGCACCTGGTCCGGTTTGGGCGCGGGATAAGGGCTTGGCGACCATGGACGCCTCCCTCCCAGGAAAATTTCCAGACGAGGAGAGGAGAGAAAGCCGTCGTATACCGTCCAGGCGGTTTTAACCGGTAAAAGCTCGCCAGGATTATCAGGCCAACCCGAGCAGAGCAGGTTGAGCGGACCCGGTTCCAAGTCGTCGCGGACAAAACATACCAGTCGGCTCCGCCGATCCGCTGCGTAAAAACTTCGCGCGAACACCGCCACCGTTTCAATCGGACCGCCGTCGTCCAGAATGCCCGCGGCCAAAACGCCCGTGGCGCCGAGAGTCAGCCGATGCTTGCATGGGGACCATGGGAACCTCGTCATATCATGTCCGTTCCACAACAAGGACGTCGAGGCATTTCTTGACCATTACGATAGATTCCGGAAGCGCAGCGCTATCGCTCCGGCCCTTTCGACTCCTCGCTTGCGGCTTTCGCCGGGGGCGTATCGTGGTTGAACATGGTCCGATAAAACATCTGAACCGCCATGCAGACGAGGAAAACGGCGAAAATGCGCTGAAGCCACAGGGTCGGGATGATTTTGTTGAGCCAGGCCCCGACGATGGCGAACACCACGCCGGTCAGGGCGATGCCGCCGGCGGTGGCGAGATCCACGCTGCCCTGCGTGTAGTGCTTGGCCGCGCCCGACAGGCTTATGACGACCATGGCCGCGAGCGAAGTCCCGGACGCCAGCTTGATGTCGAACCCCATCAGATACACCATGGCCGGAACCGCAATCGCTCCTCCCCCAACCCCCAGCAGGGCCGAAGACAAGCCCATTGCCGACCCGATCAACATCGCTTTATACAGTACCCCCCAGGCTTCAGGCGTCATGTGGTTGTTCCTTTGTCAGAAATAGCCTGCCCGTCCAAGCGCCAGCACCAAGCATCCCATCAAAGCGGCGCACACCACCGATACTACCAGGAGTCGCCTGATAATCAATCCCTCCTGTCCGACAACCCCGGCGGTCGTCGCGCCAAGCAGCACCTTGGACGGCGAAATCATGCAGCCGAGCGCCCCGCCGCTGGTCTGCGCGGCCAGGATGACCGCCGCGTCGAAGCCGGTGAGCGCGGCGGTGGCGGACTGAAACTGGCCGAACAGGATGTTGGAGCTTACATTGCTCGACGACATGAACGCGCCCAGAACACCCACCAGCGGTGCCAGCAGCCCGTACAGCGGCCCGGTGAAATGGGCGACCGAGCGGGCCAGCACGTCGGTCTGGCCGGTGCCGCCCATGATTTTGCTCATGCCGATGAGGAGAATCACCGAGAGCGAGGCAGGAATCGCCTTTTTGCAGGTCTGCCGCAGCGCGGTCGCCGCGCCCGCCACGGTCAAATCGCCACCGGAATAATAATACGCCCCCGCCAGCAGCGCCGACAGAAGCAGGAAAAATCCGGAATGGGTCAGCCAGGCGATGGGCGAGTAGTTGCCCGATCCGGGGCTGGCGTAGCCGAGGCCGGTGGCGGCGTCGGCGAAGGCGAGGCTGGTCGTGTATGCGCCCAACGACGATTTCAGCGGTTTCACCAGAAGCACGGCTAGGGAAATAACGGTCAACAGATAATACGGCAGCATCGCCTGGTGCGGTCCAAGCCCGCCGTGCCGGGCGGTCTCCGCCGCCACGAAACCGGTGTCCATTATTTGACTGGCGGCGATTCGGTCGACCCGATACCTGCCTTTGATGAAAAACGGCAGTGTCATTGTCGACGTAGCCACTGATCAGGGCGGATGCTGCGAGACTTCCAAGGCGACGTATCACGATGCGCCGACCTTTGTAATCGAC
>JAVBRW010000200.1:0-3323 GCA_031547475.1 Planctomycetota bacterium | reverse complement strand
ATAATCCCCGGGGTGCCTTGGGAGGCCTCACTACCCGCCGTTCCCCGCGACCACGTCAAATCGCACGCGCACGCCCAGTCGGGGAATCCGGTCAAGATATCCCCGGGCGTGTCTAAAGCGTCAATTCGCTATGGGAGGCCTCACTACCCGCCGTTCCCCCCGACCGCGTAAAACCGCACGCACACGCCCTGTCTTTTGACCCTCCGGGCCCCGTGCAACCGGGGCTTCCGTCCGGGTACCGCCGGGAACCTCTAGAAAGTTCCCGCAACCGCATTCGCCCTCTGCAGAGAGCATCGACACAATTGTTGGTTATATTCCCGTTCACGCGAAAAAGTATTTTTTAAAATTTTTCATGAATCGACCTTGGAGAAGATGGCATGCCGTACCTTATGGGAGTGGATTTGGGAACGTCCAGCGTCAAGGCGATGCTGATGGACGCGGAAGGCAACCAGCGCGCGCTGGCGGGGGAAAAGTACGACGTCGCCATTCCGCGCCCGTTCTGGGCCGAGCAGGATCCGGAAATGTGGTGGGAAAAGACCGCCGCCGTCATCGCCCGCGCCGTCGCGGAATCGGGCGGAGCGGCCGACGCCATCGCGGCGGTGGGTTTTTCCGGGCAAATGCACGGGCTGGTCTGCCTCGGCGCGGACGGCAGGCCGGTGCGGCCCGCCATTATCTGGCAGGACCAGCGGTCGGCCGAAGCGATCGCTGAAATCCACGACCGCCTCGGGCGCGATTTCGTGGCGGGAAGGACGCTGAACGCGCTGTCGCCCGGATTTCTCCTGGCCTCGTTGTACTGGCTCGCCAAACACGAGCCGGAAAATTACGAAAAAACCGCCTGCGTCATGCTTCCGAAGGATTATATCAAATACCGCCTGTCCGGCGTCACGGCGACCGACTACTCGGACGCCGCCGGCAGCCTCGCCTTCGACAACCTGAACCTCCGCTGGGCGACGGAAATGCTTCTGCTCCTCGATCTCGATCCGGACAAGCTGGCGCCGGCGTTTCCGTCCGTCCACGCGGTCGGCACCGTCACGGCGGAGGCGGCGCGGCAGACCGGCCTGTCGCCCCGGACCGCGGTGGTGAACGGCGGCGCCGATCAGGCGATGCAGGCCATCGGGAACGGTATCGTGTCGGACGGGATTTTCTCCGCCAACATCGGCACGGGCGGGCAGATTTCCGCCTCGATGGCGAAGCCGGTTTTCGACGCGGAACTCAGGACCAACACCTTCGCCCACGCGCTGCCGAACCGCTGGTACATAATGGGCGCCAGCCTGTCGGCCGGCGCCAGCCTCAAATGGCTGGCCAAAAACGTGCTGCGCGACGCCGATTTCGCCCGGCTGGACGAGGGCGCCGCCCTGGTCCCGGCCGGAAGCGGCGGCCTCGTGTTCCTCCCCTACCTGGCGGGCGACCGCACGCCGCACCTCGATCCGCACGCCAAAGGGATGTTTTTCGGCCTGACGCTCGATCACAACCGGCACCATTTCGTGCGGGCGGTGATGGAGGGCGTGGTTTTTTCGCTCCGGGACGGCATGGAAATCCTGACCGGGCTCGGCATTCCCTGCCGCCGGCTGATCGCGTCCGGCGGCGGCGCCCAATCGGATTTGTGGCTGCAGATGCAGGCCGACATTCTCGGCCGCGACGTGTACCGCAGTTTGGCGAAGGAGCAGGCCTGTCTCGGCGCCGCCCTCGCCGCCGGCGTCGGCGCGGGCGTGTACGCCGGCTTCGATGAAGCGTGCGGGCATGCGGTCAAAATGGACAATGCGCCGTGCCGGCCGAACGATGCGAATGCGCGGGCGTATGAGCGGGGGTATGGGGTGTATAGGGAGTTGTATCGGAGGAATAAGGAGTTGTTTCACAGATCGAATTAACAATGAACAATTAACAATTGTTAATTCGAATCCGACCCTCTCTTTACTCCTTCCCGACAAACCGCAGCGTTTTGCGGAAAAACTCGGGATCTTTCGTCAGTTCGCCGAAGCGGGGGTAGAGCTTTTTGGCCTCGTGCGCGAAGGCGGCCTTTTCCTCCGGGGCGAGGGTGCGGATTTCCATGCCCTTGGCGGCGAGGAAGGTTTTGATCTGATCGAGGCCGCCGGCGTCGTGGCGGGCTTTCACTTCCCGCGCTTGCGCCGCCGCGTCGTCGATCGCCTTTTTCGCGCTCTCCGGAAGCTTGTCCCACTTTTCCCCGTTTATGCCCAGCACCCAGGCGTCGGCTATGTGTTCGGTGCAGGAAAGGTATTTCTGCACCTCGTAAAACTTGGCGTCCATGACGATGCTCAAAGGGTTTTCCTGCCCGTCCACCACGTGGTCCTTGAGCGCCCTGTACACTTCGCCGAACGGTATCGGCGTGGGCGCGGCGCCGAGGGCGCGGAAAAACTCGACCCACAGCGGGTTGTTCGGCACGCGCAGCCTGAGCCCGCGGTAATCGGCCGGCGCGCCGACGGGATGTTTCGAATTGGTGACCACCCGGAACGGACGCGGCCAGAGCCCGAGCGGATGGATGCCGAGGGATTGTATGTCCCCGGCCAGCGTTTCGCCCGCCTCGCCGGCAAGATAGTTCCGGAACTGGTCCGCATCGTCGAACAGGTAGGGGATGGAAATGGCGATGAAACGCGGCTTCTGGTTGGCGTACAGGGAGGCGGAAAGGAACAGCATGTCCAGGGAACCGCTCGCCAGCATCCTGATGGCGCGGCCGGGATCGCCCGCGAACAGCTCGCCGTCCGGATGCACCTCGATGACGATCTCGCCGCCGGTCGCCTTTTTGACCAGGTCGGCCAGGTTGTTGGCGGCGATGGTTATGGACGAGGCGGCCGGATCGGGGGTGGAGAGGCTGAGCACCGTCCCCGCCCGCGCGGGAGCGGCAATCTGAAAAAGAATGGCGGCAAACGCGGCGGCGACGGAAATTCGCATGCTCTCTCCCTTCGGGAAGCGCGGGAAGCGGTGGCCGGTTTTTTGGCTTCCCCGTGGACCGACATGGTCAAAGATTAGCAAATGCGGACGAAAATTTCAACCGTTACCCGCCTACGCGGCGTTTTGCCGGCCTTTTCCTTGCCCTATTGCACACGCCGTCCCCCCCGGATACGATAGCATGTTTCATTTTCCGTTTGAAATGATGGAGTTGAAAAGTGAACGACACGACCAACCGTTTCTTCCGTCCAGGCCGCCGGCGGCCCGGTGCCCTGGCCGGTCTGGCATGTTTGTTGGCGATTGCCCTGGCCGCGTCGCGGCCGGCCGCCGTCGTCTCGGGAGGCGAGGCGCAATTGCCGACCGCTCCCGCGTCCGCGCAGGCCGCTCCCGCGCAGCCGGCGGCGGCGACGGGCGAATCA
>JAVBRW010000097.1:0-2794 GCA_031547475.1 Planctomycetota bacterium | reverse complement strand
ATCGCGACACCTGCAACCCTGACCGACATTGACGATATCGGAATCAATAAAGCCGGGATGACGGTGTTGTGCTGTTTTTCCTTGTTGCACCGATGTTGAATCTCGGTTCGCATAACTTCAGTCACCGTTTTCGCAGTTCGTCGTACGCTTCCGGCGTGTCGATATCGCGCAATACGCCCGGATCGTCCACCGGGACCAGGAGCAGGCGATCGCCCAGGGCGGCCAGGATGCGCCGGGCGCCGGTATCGCCTTCGAGAGCAAGCACGCCGGGAAACAGCGAAGGCGCGAGAATAACGGGATTGCCGCGTTTTTCTTCAAAGACGGGCGCGGTCGCCCCGTGCCGGTTGTCGCGGGAAAATGCCGCTAAATGGGCTTCCGAAAGCGCGGCGAGCGTTTTCGGCCTGATCAATGGCATATCGCCCAGGAGCACCATGACGCCGCCGGGGCGGGTGCTTTCGGGCGAGGCGAGGATGGTTTCAAGGCCGATGCGGAGCGATGCGCTTTGTCCGTTCCGCCAATCCGCATTGACGATCGGAACGACGGGCGCGGCGGCATTGTTGAAAGATTGGTCGATGCAGGGGCGGACTTCCTCCGCGCCGCTCCCCAGCACCACCGTGACGGACAGCGGCGCGATGGACAGAGCGGCGCGAACCGCGTGCGCGATGATCGGTTCGCCCCGCCAGGGCAGGAGCAGCTTGCCGCCGCCCAGACGCGTTCCGCCGCCCGCCGCCAGCACCAGGCAGGCTATGCCGTTTTCGCGCCGGTGCATCGCAGCCCGTTCTTTTTCAAACTGCCATAATACATGCCGTCCAAAACCTCCGGGTGTTTCGTCGCCATGAGCGCCGCGAGTTCTTCCGCCGCCTCCGCCGCTCCGGGTAGGTCGGCCTGATTGCAGAACAAGAACCGCGCCGCGCCGGGCGGGCTGTTTTTGAAAAAACCGAGCGGGTGCGCGGCCAGCGCTGCCAATGCTTCCGGGCCGATGGTTTGGCCGGGTTCGAGGCCGGTGACGGCCGAAACGCGGTCGAGGCGGAAAACATGCTCTTCGCTCAGCGGTTTGCCGATGCAGGAGAGTCCGACGAGGGCGACGACGATTGCGCTTCGCGACGGAACGGCCGGCTCGTGTTCCGCCGGCGCCTTGAGCGGCCGTCCGGCGGCGCCGTCCGCTTCGACAACTATCCAGCGGGCGGCATTCCGCGCAAGAAGCGTGTCGATTTCGGCCGGATCGTAGCCGTAGACCTTTCCCGCGTCGCCGCCGCCCGCCGGCCGCGCCGCGACCAGCGCCCCGCCCGGCGGGACCGCGATGGCGTCCGGATCGGATACAATGGCGTAGGGAAGGGGCTCGGAACCATCCGGCCTTTTCAGGCGGGTGGTGGCGGTGCACAGTACCGTTTGGCCGGCGGCGGCGAAGGCTTTGCCCAGCGTGTGCAACAGCGTTGTCTTGCCGCCGCCGCCGACCAGCGAAACAATGCCCGGGCCGCGCGCCGCGAGGACTGCGCGAAGGCCGGCGAATCGTTCAAGCATGTTTCAAGGCGGGCTGGCCGTTGAATTCCCGCGCCGCGTTCAGCATCGCCATGATATTTTCAATCGGCGTGCCGATCTGCACGTTATGGACGGAACTGAAGACAAAACCGCCGCCCGCCGCGAAAACGCCGCACCTCTCCAATGCCTCGCGCCTCACTTCGTCGGGCGTTCCCCAGGACAGGGTCGTCTGCGTTTCGACACCGCCTCCCCAGAACGTCAGCCTGTCGCCGTACTTGTCCTTGAGCTGGCGCGGCACCATGCCGGCGGCGGAACATTGCACCGGATTGATCGCGTCGAAGCCGGCCTCGATGAACAATTGCATCAACGGCTCCACCGCTCCGCAACAGTGCTTTATCGTTTTCCACGGCGTATTGGCGTGAATCCAGCCGTTGACCTTGCGGTAGCACGGGAGAATCAGTTCCCTGAGCGCCGCTTCCGAACAGAGCAGCCCGTTTTGCGTCCCGAAATCGGCTCCGCACAGGCAGGCGACATCGCAGTTGTCGCCGACCGCTTCGCGGACAAGCGCCAGGTTTTTCAACAGAATCTCCGCCTGTCCCGCAAACACCTCGGCGAGATATTCCGGCCGGGAAACCAGGGACATGTACCATTCCTCTAGGGATCGTATGCCTTTGGTATGCTTGAGCGACTGCCCCGGCACGCCGCTGATGCTGGAAAAGGACGCGCCGGGAATGCCGCACGTCACGGCCCGGCCGCCGGCGCGCGCGTGGGCGGCGGACTTGGCCATGCGCGCCAGTGCGTCGGGGGAAAGAATGCCGAATTCCTCGAGATTGTCCTTGGGATTTGGATTGTCCTCGTCGAAGCCGGGATCGCGGATGATGTTGTCGAAGTAGAATCCGCTCTTGGGCATGCGGCCGCTGGGAGGCGCCGCGAAATCGCCCTGGGGATGAATGAGGATGTCGCCGTTGGCGTCCGTCGTCAGGGCGGCCCCCTTGGGGACGAGGACGTCCTGTCCCCACGGGGTTTTCCATTCCTTCCACTCGTCCAGGGAGTTTCCGAAACTTGTCGAAGGCGGCATGACGAGGGAGGCGGAGAGCTCGAGGGCGTCCGCCAAATCGTCTTCGAAAAAGCCGATCATTTGGCCCATGTCATGGACCCTGACCGGTCGTTTCGGCAATCCCAGGCGCTCCCGAAGAGCGGCGACGCAGGCGGCATGCATGCCGGTCCAGCCGGTGCCGCCGAAATCGATTGGCATGCGGGACGGCTGTTTATGGTTCAGGGAATCCAGGAGCGCGGTACGGCGATCCGACATTTC
>JAVBRW010000428.1:0-9482 GCA_031547475.1 Planctomycetota bacterium | reverse complement strand
CCGGCGTGCGCGCGGTGACCCGGGCGAAAGCGGGAGGTTGAGCCGGGGTCCAGCGGGCAAAACATGTGCTCCGGGATTGTACCGCGCGGTTCAAATGCGAATTTGCAAAACTCCAGTTATGACACGGAATCGTTGCGCGACGATCGTGTACTCTTTCAGGGCGGACTTTTAAAGAAAATCAAACAACCCGCCGTTCGATTTCCTTTAAATTTTCCAGGGTTACCTCAACCTGACGAAAAGACAACCCATTGCAACGTAAGCACTAACAATTTTCAGGAAAAGCGGGCGGCGGTTGGCCCGATTCTCTTGAAAACCCGACTCAGGAGATGGCCATGAAAACATTCACGCGTTCATCCTTCCTGCTCGCGGCCGTGGTGTTCCTGGCAACTGCCGCGCAGGCTTTGGATTATCACGACATCACCGAAATGGTCAGCAACAAGGTTCCCGATGCGACCATCATCAATATGGTTCAGCAGCAGGGCATCGCGACGCCGACGGCCGCCGATGTGGTTTCGCTCAAGCAGGCGGGCGCCTCCGACTCGCTCTTGAACTCCCTGACCAGCCAGACGCAGACCGCGACGGTACAGACCAACGCCGCGCCCGCCGATTCCTACGCGACGACCGATCCGAACGCGGTGACGGAAACGCCGCCCGCAACCAACAATACCTATTATGTCGACAACAGTCCGGATTACGTCTATGACGATAGCCCGGCAGTGGTCCCCGTTCCTATCGTTCCCTTTGGCTATTGGGATGATTGGGACGATTGGGATGATCACTGGGGCCCGCCCCCGCCGCCACCTCCGCCGCCTCCGCCGCCTCCGCCACCCGGTCCCGGCCCTGGTCCTGGTCCTGGCCCTGGTCCTGGCCCTGGTCCTGGTCCCGGTCCCGGTCCCGGCCCTGGTCCCGGTCCTGGTCCTGGCCCTGGTCCCGGTCCTGGTCCTGGCCCTGGTCCCGGTCCCGGTCCTGGCCCTGGCCCTGGTCCCGGTCCTGGTCCTGGTCCTGGCCCTGGTCCCGGTCCCGGTCCTGGCCCTGGCCCTGGTCCCGGTCCTGGTCCTGGTCCCGGCCCTGGTCCTGGTCCTGGTCCTGGTCCCGGTCCTGGCCCTGGCCCCGGACCTGAACCTGGACCGTCCCCCGACGGCGGCGGACTCCAGCCGAGCGGCGGCGGCTTCCATCCGAGCGGCGGTGAAATTCCTTCCGGCGGCGGTTTCCACCCCGGTGGCGGCGGATTCCAGCCGAGCGGTGGTGGATTCCACTTCGGCGGCGGCGGCGGCGGATTCCCCCGCCCTGGCGGCGGCGGACACTTCGGGGGCTTCGGCGGCGGACACTTCGGCGGCGGTTTCCGTCGCCGGTAAGCCGGCGGAATGAATGGAAAGCAACGTGAGCATACGGGGAGAAAGCCGTTTAAAGGCCTTCTCCCCGTATTATTTTATCTGCTGATATCGGAATCGATAAACCGCCCTATTCCGCCAGGTACCGGCCGTATTGTTCGCGAATGGCGGTTTTGTCCAGGTGGAAACGGGTGAGATGTTCGCGCATGGCTTTGGCGGCCGCGGCGGAGTTGCGGTTGCGGATCGCCTCGAGCATGTCGCGGTGATCGGCAACGATGCGGATGTTCTTGACCACGACCAGGCTGAGTTTCCGCACCCGATCGAAATGGGTGCTCATGCCCTGCATGAAGCGGTAGCAGAGGTTTTTCCTGCAAATGCGGAACAGGGCGCGGTGGAACTCGTCGTCCATGATCAGAAGCTTTTCGGTGTCGCCCTTGGACAGGTACAGATCCTGGAGCGACAGGTTGTCGTCGAGTTCCTTGATGTCGGCCGGCGTCGCCACTTCGCACGCTTCCTCGACCACCGCCGTCTCCAATACCCGCCGCATGAAATTGGCTTCCTCCACCTTGGCGTAGTCGATCTTCGACACCATGCTGCCGTGCTGGGGGAATATCTCGACAATGCCGCTTTTGCTGAGCTCGATGAGCGCTTCCCGCACCGGAGTCCGCGAAAGACCCATTTCCGAGGCAAGCTCGTTTTCGCTCACCATGCACCCCGGTTCGAGGGACAGGGTTACGATGTTGTCGCGGATGACCCGGACGGCGTAATCGCGGGCGCTTTCGCGCTCGAGTCTTTCGGAAACTTTCATATGAATCTTCCCCGACAAACATGGATGGCCGCAGTCCGCCGCATGACAGTATTTTCTTGCGCGGAGCGGCCGTTTCTCTATCGTTTCATAATTAGAGCCACATTATTCTCCATTGTAACGCATTTGCTTCGCGGCGCTAAGGTAAAAAAAAATGCCCGCGTCCCGGAAGCGGGATCGGCATCCGGAAAACAAACGAGGAAACGCCATGTCCGATAGCGGAAAAAGCCAGCCCAACCAGCCCGATGTCGTCCCCATATTCGTGGACGGCGGCGATCGGCCCCGCGCGGAACGCGCCGCGAAACCGGCCGCTCCGAAGCCGGAACCGTCCGCCCCTCCGGAAACGAAGGACGCCCGCCACCGAGACGGGGAATGCGTTCCCAATGTTCCCGACATCGGCCCGGCCCTCGTGGAACGCGCCGACGAGCCGCCGGCGGCGAAGGCGGATTCGCGGACCGATGCGGAGACGGCGGCGGGACTGCCGGTTCCGGCCTGGCTGCGGTGGGGTTATTTCGCCGCCACCCTGTTCCTGGCCGCCTTGTTCGGGCTGTTTCTTTTCAGCCAGACCATTTCGTCCATCGCGCTGGCGGGCACGCTGCCGACCTGGGCGCAATACGCGCTCCTGGTGCCGCTGGCGTTTTGCGGGCTGGTGGTCCTGGGGGTGGCGTGCAGCCTGGTGTGGTCGTGGCTGCGGCTCCGCACGGTGCGGCAGGTCAGTCTGGCGGCGGTCGAGGAACTGCGCCGCCGCGCCGAATCGCGGAAGGACGGGCTGGAGCATTTCCAGGAGGCGCGCCGGAAGCTTGAAAAATACATGGCCGATTACCCGCTGGCGGGGCGCGAAGCCGGCCGGCTGCAGGCGGCCGGCCTGTCCGCCGACGATATCGAACGCTTGTTCGGCGAACGCGATTACCTCGCCGGACGGTCTACCGACAGCAAGGGCTGGCTCGACGAGTTCAGGGCGCAGTTCCAGGCGCGCCTCGATCAGGCGGCCGCCCGCCGGGTGTCGTCGTGGGCCATCAAGGCGGCGGGATGCGTCATGGCGTCCCCCCTGCCCCTCCTCGACGCCGTGCTGATACTCGGGATCGCCCTCAAGATGATCCGCGATTTGTGCGTCATCTACAATGTCAGGACCGGCGGCACGGCGACGCTGGTTCTTCTCGCCCGCGCCATCCGGAACGCGTTCCTGGCCGGCGTGGCGGAGGACGCCGCCGAAAAGGCGGGCGAAATCCTCGGGGAGGAAATGTCCGCCCTCCTCGGCGACACCGCCATGGGAACGGTAAGCTCGTCCTTCGCGCGGATTGTCGCGCCGAAACTGGGCGAGGGCGCCATCAACGGGCTGTTCATGCGCCGGCTGGGGAAGGCGACGATCAGGATGCTGCAGCCGCTGCGCTGAAAATTCCGCGAAGAAGCGGAGAAATTCTTCTTTGCCATGCGGCGGAAATTGTGCTAGCTTCAAATGTATTGTATCCGGTGAAATGATTCCCCGGTTCTATTTGGAGAAGTGACATGTCAACAGAAACGGAAATGCCCGGCGCGGTCGGCCTGCCCGACGCCGGCGTGAAAAGCTATTCAACCGCCTCGGTGGCGGCGGCGGCGGTGGGCGGCGCGATTGTCGCGTTCTTTCTATCCTGGGCCTACGGGCCGGCCGAACATTACTCCCCGATTATTTACCTCAACTTCGCCCTCGCCTACGGCATGGCCTGGGTGGTCGGCGCGGCGGTGCGGGGAATTCTGCGCAAAAGGAAAATCGACCGCGCCTTCCCCGCCATTGTGGCCGGCGGCGTCGCCGGACTGGCGTGCTGGTGGTTCGCCTGGCTCGCCTACGTCTGGGTCATCTACGGATACAACTTCGAAGTCTACTTCGTCTGCCTGACCCACCCCCAGTACATCTTTTATGAAATGATGGAACTGGCGGAATCCCCGATGTGGTCGATGGGAAAATCCAAGGGCGGCGATCCCGCGTTCTTCTATTATATCGCCTGGCTCCTGGAAGCGGGAGTGATGATCGGCCTGCCCGCCAACATGGGGCGTGTTTTCGTGAAGGAAAACCTTCTCTGCGATCATTGCCAGGATTGGGTGCGCGCAACCGGCGACACCGCCCTGTTCGATCCGGGCGAGGGAGAGGTTGCCGGAATCGCCGCCACGCTGAAAGCGGGCGACATAACGCCCCTGTTGTCCATGGCCCGGCTGGCGCCGGACAGCGAAGCGGCGCAATGGCTAGAGGCGTCCGGCTCGGCCTGCCCGAATTGCCAGGACAAGGACAGCTATGTTTCCGTCACGCTGGTGACGATGAAAAAAGCGAAAAAGAAACAACCCGAAATGGTTCGTCTGCAATTGGCGCATCACATCCAGATAGATGTCGAAACCGAACGGGCGCTCTTCGAACCCGCCGAAAAGCCTGGCGCGGAAACGGCCGCCAAGGCGGAAAACCTGGGAACCGGACCGGTGTGAGACTACCGTGAATAGATTTCCGTTAATTTTTTTGCATTCTTCTTTTTTTTCCCTTATAACATGAAACGGGAAGGTAAGATAAAAAGAAGGGGAAATCTTACGGGATCAGGTACAATAGAAGAACGTTTATGGGCGCCAGCGCCGCCGGGAGGAAGAAAAACATGAAAAAGAGTTTGGAAACCATCGCCAGCCAATTGAGCGATACCGATCTTCAGGAAATCATCCGCCTCAAGAAAATGGGCGGCAAAAAGACGGTTGCGCTCCGTAAAAAGCGCGATCGCCTGGCCGCCCAGCTCGCCAAGATCGATATGCAGCTCGGCAAGCTGCAGGGCGAAGCGCCGGCCGAAGAGGCTCCCGCACCCAAGCGCCGCGGCCGCAAACCAGGCAGCAAGCCTGGCCGCAAACCGGGCCGCAAGCCGGGCCGCAAGCCCGCCGCCGCGCCCGCCGAAGCCAAGGTGAAAACCAAGAAAAAGAGCGGCGCCGCCCGGAGCGATCGCGTCGGCCTCACCGCCGCCGTCCGCGAAGTGTTCAAGCAGGCCGCCGGCCCGCTGAAGGCCAGGGAAGTGGTGGACGCCCTGCCCGCCGCCGGCATCAAGGTGAAGGATGTCGCCGACATGCGCAAGCGCATTTCCGTCGTCCTCGCCTCGCAGAAGAAGTATTTCGACCAGGTCGAACGCGGGCTGTACCAGCTCAAGGACTAGTCCTACAACGCGGCATTTGCGGGAACCGCATCCGCAAATGCCGCATGAATTTAGGGTTGCCGAACATCGGAAAGGCGCTGGCGGAAAACGACGCGACCTCCCTCTCACCATGCGACTTTTTGATCACACGACTGTTGTGGGTGCGGTTCCCGCAACAGTCGCGTAGTAGGACTAGAAACCGCCAAATTTTTGTTTTCCGCGCCGCGATCCCCGTTCATTCGGGGATCGCGGTTTTGTTTTCCCTCGCCTCGAAAACGCTCCGGAATGTTCATCTGGCGCGCCCGACAGATTTATGATATAAATGCATGAAATAGGGGAATAACGATTCATAAGGAGAAGCGCCGTATGCGTGTGGCTGTAAGCGATTACGACGGAACCCTGAAACGCGGGGGCGAAGTGGCGGCGGGCGATCTCGCCGCCATAATCAAATGGATGGAGTCGGGCAACAAGTTCGGCCTGGCGACCGGCCGCGATCTGGGCATGACCCTGCACGAAACCGAGCGCCACGGCATACCGTTCGACTTCCTCGTCTGCATGAACGGCTGCTCCCTGTACGGGCGCGACCGCTCGCTTATCCAACAGACCAAAATGGACGACGCGCTGATTCCGGAGCTGCTGAACCACCCCGCCGCCGACGCCGCCTTCCACATTGCCGTCATGGGCCAGTGGCAATTGAGCCTGTTTTTCCGGGGCGGGGAATCGTGGTTCCTCCGGGTCGGCATTCCCTACCGGGAAATTTCCTTCGACGAGGCGGTGTCGCGGAAAAATGTCGAACAGGTCAGTTTCGGCTATGTCGGGCGCGGGGAAACGGCCGAATGGGCGCGCCAACTGAACCGCGACTTCGCCGGCCGCCTCGTCGCCCACCAGAACGTCAACAGCATAGACGTCAACCCCGCCGGCACCGACAAGGCGCAGGGCGTGAAGGATCTGCTGGCGCTGAAAAAATGGGCGCCCCAGGACGTCCTGGCCATCGGCGACGGCGGCAACGATCTCGGCATGCTCGGGGCGTTCGGCGGCTATACCCTCGAGAACGCGCCGGACGAGGTGAAAAAGACGGCGAAATGCGTGGTGGGAAGCGTCGCGGAAATGCTCGCCTGCTTCTGAAGCGTTTCAGGAAGGTTCATTCTGCACAAGGAGAAACTTATGCGTTTCACCAAAATCGTCGCCACCGTCGGCCCCGCCTCCGATTCCCTCGAAACGCTGGCCGGCCTCATCACCGCCGGCGTGGACGTGTTCAGGCTCAACTTTTCCCACGGCACCCACGACACCCACCGCCAGGCCATCGCCCGCATCCGCGCCGCGTCGAAACAGACGGGAATCGACGTCGCCATCCTCCAGGACCTGTGCGGCCCCAAGGTCCGGGTCGGCATGATGGAAAACGGGAAAATAGAATTGAAAACGGGCGCCGAAACCGTCATCACCGCCAGGGAAGTGCTGGGCACGCCGGAAAAATTCCAGACCCAGTACAAGGATCTGCCGAAGGACGTCAACCCGGGAGAACGCATTCTCCTGGACGACGGCGCGCTGGAGCTGGAGGTCGTCTCCGCCTCGGGCGACGAGATCGGGGCGAAGGTGATCCGGGGCGGATTCCTCAAAAACCACAAGGGCATGAACCTTCCCGGCATCAGGGTGTCGGCGCCTTCGGTCACAGAGAAGGATCTCCAGGATCTCCAGGTCGGCATCGCCGAAGGGGTGGATTTCATCGCCCTGTCCTTCATCCGGAAGCCGGAGGACTTGAAGCCGGTGCGGGACGCCCTCGCCAGGGCGCAGTGCCAGGCGCGGCTCATCGCCAAGATAGAAAAGCCGGAAGCCATCGACTGCATAGAATCGATTGTCAAGAGTTCCGACGGCATCATGGTGGCGCGGGGCGATCTCGGCATAGAAATGCCGATCCAGTGCGTGCCGATGCTGCAGAAGCGGCTTATCCGCCTCGCCAACTCGTACGACCGCTACGTCATCACCGCCACCCAGATGCTGGAGTCGATGACGACGAACGCGCTCCCGACCCGCGCCGAAGTGTCGGACGTCGCCAACGCCATCGTCGACGGAACGGACGCCGTCATGCTGTCGGGCGAAACCGCCGCCGGCGCCTACCCCGTCGGCGCGGTGAAAATGATGTCCTCCATCGCCAGCGAAACGGAAAAATACCTGAAAACGTATCCGCCCAACTGGGACTGGATGAAAAAGCTGTCGGCCGAAAACCCCATGCAGGACGCCTTGGGCCACGCCGCCCTGAAGCTGGTCGAGGACCTGGGCGTCAAGGCGGTGGTGGTGTCGACCCAGACCGGCGGCACCGCCCTGTTCATGTCGAAGTCGCGGCCGTTCGTCCCCATCATCGCCATCACCCCCCACGACGAGGCCAGGCGGCGGCTGCACCTGTACTGGGGCGTCACGCCGGTGTGCGATCCGGCCATCAAGAGCCAGGCCGAGATGAACCAGGTCGCGTCCCGCCTGCTCCGCGAGCACGGCGTCGTCGCGCACGGCGACAGAATCGTCCTGGTGTCCGGCACCAGCTTCGGCCAGGTCGGCGCGGCGGACGCCATCACGGTGGTGAACGTTGTATAAAATACATAAGAATTCACAATTCACGATTCACAATTCACAATTGAAATGAAGCGAGCGGTTTAATTGTGAATTGTGAATTGTGAATTGTGAATCAAAAAGGAGCCTTCGATGGAAGAAAAGGTCATATTGTGCTACGGCGACTCCAACACCTGGGGATCGGTGCCGTGGGGTTCGGCGCCCGGAGCGGACGGGGCGCGCTGGCCGTGGTCGGTGCGCTGGCCCGGCGTGTTGTCGAAATTGCTGGGCAACGGCTACCGCGTCGTCGAGGAAGGCCTGGGCGGGCGCAACAGCGCGTTCGACGATCCGGTGGCGCCGCCGCTGGTGGAACGGAACGGCCGCGCCATGCTGGGTGCCGTGCTGGAAAGCCACAAGCCGCTCGATCTGGTCGTCATCATGCTCGGCGTCAACGATCTCAAGGTCAGGATCAGCGCCGCGCCGGTCGACATCGCGCTGGCCATCGAGCAGATGGCCGGCATCGCCCGGAACCCCCTTTACGGACCCGGCAGGACAAAAGCGCCGTCCGTCCTGGCCATCTGCCCGGCGCCGATTTGGGAAGTGGACGCCAATTTCGGCCCGCAGTTCAAGGGCGGCCGGGAAAAATCCCTGGGCCTCCGCGCCGCGTTCGCGGAAATGTCCGTCCGCGCCAACCTGCCGGTCCTTTACGCCGAGGACCATGTCCAGTCGGACAGGCACGACGGCATTCATTTGTCGGCGGAGAGCCACGGGATTTTGGCGCGGGAGATTGCGAAATGGATTAAAGCCGATGCATAATGAATGATCGGGGTTTAGCAAATTTGAACTGGACATCGGTACAACAAAAAAAACAATACAACATCGTCATCCCGGCAGGGAAGCATATGCTGCACCCCGAACAAATTAAAGCCGGGACCCAATTTGTGAAGCCTTTGCTGTAACCTGATCCAGTGCGTTACGACAAGAAAAAGCATTGTGTGCAGAATACAATCACAACTTGGATCCCGGCTTGAATGCGTTCTTACCCCGATTGAAAAGATGGTGTTGTAGCGCTTTTCCTCGGCCTCACATGAAAAGCGTTTCGTACAAATCCTGCCAGTCCGGGTTGAACTTTTCGATCAATGCGATTTTCCAAACACGTTTCCAGCGCTTTAATGATTTTTCCCTTTGTATGGCGGACTCCATGGTTTCGCATTTCTCATACCATACCAGCTTATCAATGCCATTCTTGGACGTGAAACCTTTATATATACCGTTCTTGTGTTCGAAAATTCGCCCAACCAAATCCGATGTCACCCCAATATAAAACGTTCCCCGCACCTTATTGGTCAGAATATAAACAAACGGCTCCCTGAAACGCATACATCTTTCCTGACGCAGCGTAATTGGATCGGGTTACTGCAAAGGCTTCACAACTTGGGTCCCGGCTTTAATTTGTTCGGGGTGCAGCATATGCTTCCCTGCCGGGATGACGAATGTTGTATCGTTCTTCCCTGTTGTACCGAAGTTGAATCCTCTTTTGCATGATTCCAGTGATATTATCGGTTCACCCCGTCGCCTTGCTGATCGCCCGGTCCTTGTTCGACAGGATATTGGTGACGCGGACGCAGAAGTAATCGTTCAGGACCAGCACCTCGCCCTCGGCGACCAGGCGGT
>JAVBRW010000160.1:0-6645 GCA_031547475.1 Planctomycetota bacterium | reverse complement strand
TGGTTTGGGGAACTGGGACTCTATAGCTTGAGCGACCATTATGCCAAGTTAAGCACCTGACTGGAAACCGCCGTATGCCATAAAAGGCACGTACGGTGGTGTGAGAGGCGGGAACCGCGAGGAACCCGCCTACTCGATTGGCTTCTTCGCGGTGTTTCCGCGCTTCGGCGCACTTCATGGATTGGTCAGAATAACCTTGATCCAGTCGCCCGGATCCTTCGCCAGCTTGGCGAACAGGGTCGGGCCGTCCGACATGGGGGCGAGGTGGCTGATCATGGGGGAGGCGTCGATCTTGCCGTTGTTCAGCAAATCCACCACCTGCTTGAACTCCTCGAACCCGTAGAGGAAGGTGCCAAACACGGTCAGCTCGCGGGTGACGATTTCCTGCATGTTGATTTCGATCATCTTCTTGTTGTTGCCGATCCACACGGCGGTGCCGGACTGCGACAGCGCCGACATGGCCTGCTGCACGGTGGCGGCGGCGCCGACCGCCTCGAACGCGGTGTCGGCGCCCTTGCCGTCGGTCAGCGACTTCACCGCGTCCACCACGTCCTCGCGCCCCGGGTTGACCACCTGGGTGGCGCCCATCTGTTTCGCAATCTGGAGGCGGGTGTCGGAAAGATCGGACACGATGATCTGCGCCGGCTTCAGCAGTTTCACGCAGGCCAGGGCGAGCAAGCCGATGGTGCCGGTGCCGACCATGAACACGTTCTTGCCTGTGATGCGTTCGGCCCCTGCCCGGTTCACAGCGCGGTAGGACACGGCCAACGGCTCCATCAGGCTGCCGACTTCAAAGGAAACGTCGTCCTTCAGCCTGAAGCAGCACTTGGCGGGAACGGCGAGGAAATCGGCGAATGCGCCGTCGACCTTCAGCACGCCGAACTGGCGGCGGTGAAGGCAGAGGTGGGAGTTGCCCTGGCGGCACGGTTCGCAGGCGCCGCAGAAATCGACCGGATAGACGGCGACGCGGTCGCCCGGCTTGAATCCGGTCGCGCCGGGGCCGAGCTTTTCAATCACGCCGGAAAACTCGTGACCCATGATCATCGGCGGAATGCGGCGGCCGGTGATGCCGAGGTAGCCGTGGACGTCGGAGCCGCAAATGCCCACCGCCTTCGGGCGGACAAGCACTTCGCCCTCGCCGGCCTGGACATTGGGGACTTCGTCGTAGCTCATGACATTGGGACCGTGGTAGACGAGACCTTTCATGGTGGTATCTCCTGTTTGCCTGGCGAGTATAATTCAAGATTGTAGATTATAGATTGTAGATTTAAGAATTATTCACCATTGCCAGCGTTTATCATACGGATAAATCTCAAATCTACAATCTTATTGATTCCGTGATTTCTAATGTTGGATTCCTTGCCGTCCGGGTCTGTTCCGATTTATCCCGGCACAACTTCCCGCTTGGGGTGCAGCGATTGTTTATCACGCCGGGATGACTCGGCGTAGACAATCGCTACACCCGAAACCGGCAGTAACATTTACAATGTCGGAATCAATAAATCTTCAACAGCTCAGTTCTCGCTTTGCGCTTCCTGCTGATCGGCTCCCACTTCGTGGAGGATTTCCGATGCCAGGGTGGTGTGCTGGGGGCTGTAGTACTGGATGGCCCGCTTGATGCCCGCGTAGAGAATGAGGGCGACACAGAACATGAGAATGAGGCCGATGGGGCGTTGCAGCAGGGGCATCACCGAGCCGCGGCTCTGCATAAGGGCGCGGCGGAAGCTGACGTCGGCGATGGGGCCGAGGATGATGCCGAGGACCAGGGGCGCCAGCGGGAACTGGAGCCGCCGCAGCGCATAACCCAGGACGCCGAAAAACAGCATGACATAGACGTTGAAAGTGCGCGCCTCGCCGGCGTAGGCGCCGATCAGGGTCAGCGGCACCACCAGCGGCAGCAGCACTTCCCGCTTTATTTTCAGCACCGCGATCATCGGCTTGGCGAGGGACAGCCCCCAGATCAGCATCGCCAGCGAGGAAAAGAGCAGGACCACGCCGATGTAGGGAAGGAGCCACGGCGATTCGGTGTTCAGCGTCGGTCCCGGCCGTATGCCGTGGAGTTGCAGCGCCGCCAGCATCAGAGCGTTCGGCGGGCTGCCGGGTATGGCGAGGGTGAGCATAGGGATCATGGCGCCGCCGATGACGGCGTTGTTGGCGACTTCGGGGCAGATGACGCCTTCCAGTGCGCCTTTTCCGAACAGTTCCGGATGTTTCGAGCGGCGGCGGCCGATATCGTACGACATCCAGGCGCCGATGTCTTCGCCCGCACCGGGAATGGCGCCGACGATGGCGCCGATGACGGCGGATCGGAGCGTGGGCGGTACGAGGCCGGTGAAGACGGACATGGGGGGGATGACTCTGCCGATCTTGCCGTCGATTTTATAGGGAGTGCTTTCCTGGAGGACGGTCAGCACTTCCGAAATGCCGAACACGCCGATCAGGGCGGGAATCAGCGGAATGCCGCCCTTGAGCTGCAGGTAGTCGAGGGTGAAGCGGGGATAGGCGTAGATCTGCTCCATCCCGATCATGGCGGCGAAAAAGCCGAGAAAGCCGACGATCCAGCCCTTGATCGGATCCTGGTCGGTGGACAGTGAGCCGCAGATCATGATGCCGAACAGGGCGAGCAGGAACATTTCCCAATGGCCGAATTTCAGGGCGATCAGGTAGATGACCGGCGTCATGGTCAGCATGATGATGGTGCTCAGGATGGTGCCGATGAACGAGGCGAGGTCGCCGGTGCCGATGGCCAGCCCGCCTTTCCCCTGCTTGGCGAGCTGGAAGCCGTCGATGGCGGTGGCGGCGGCGGCGGGGGTGCCCGGAATGTTCATCATGATGGCCGAGCACAGGCCGCCGGTGGTGGAGCCGACGTAGACGGCCAGGAGGAAGGCGATGGCGGCGTGCAGTTCCATGCCGTAGGAGATGTTGATGAGAAGCGCCAGCGCCATGGTGGCGGTCAGCCCCGGGATGACGCCGACCAGCAGACCCATGATGCTGCCGCCGAAAATGATGGCAAGGATTTTGAAATCGAGAACGACTCCCACCCCGTCGGAGAGGTGGCCCAGGTACGCAAATAAATGATTGGCCAAATCGCCCATGGTGGATTCTCCGTCAAGGAATGGGGATGCCGAACCCTTGGTTGAACGCGTAGTATATCGCGATTGCCGAGACCAGCGAAACGACAAGGGCGGCCGGTCTGGACATCGCCTTCAGGTAGCTGAAGGTGAAGAACAGGTAGCCCGCCGTCACCGCGATGAAGCCGATGTTTACCGGGACGACGCTGTCGCCGACATTGACGGGGAAGGTCAGTTTGGCGAGATACTCGTTCCCGAACAGGATAACGTAGGCGAGGATGAGGAGGAAAATGATGCCGCCCCGCTTGGTCCGGGGGGAACGGACGACTTCCCCCAGGTATTCGGCCGAAATGATTTTCTTCGCGTGGGCGATGCCGCCGTTCTTCACCGAGATGACAAGCATGACGATGCCGGCCAGCGCGAACACGCCGCCGAGTATCATCGGGAACAACCCGGGCGACACGATAAGCATGCGGAACACCTGCATCCGGTTCGATACGAAGAATACGCCCGCCCCGAAGCAGACGAGGACGATCGCGGTCAGGAAATCGGGCCCCGCCATTTTGTGCTTGCCGTCCATGCGCGGCTCCTTCTGTACTGAAGTTTTGCAAACTGGGCATTCAAACCGCCGAATGCCCAGTTTGTAAAAATCAAAACCCTTGCGGCACAGGCAAAAACGATTTTTGCAAAGTGGCGATTGGCGGTTCAACCGCCCCTTCGCAAAACTTCAATCAATATCCGTACTTCTTCTTCTCCACGTCCCAGTTCCAATCCTCGAGCTTCACCAGGTTGACGGAGGCGGGATCGACCGAGGCGAGCTTGGCGTTCCACAGGATCCAGGCGAAGGCGGTGAACTGATAGTCCGCCACCTTGTCCGCCTCCTCGCCGGACATGGCGACGACCTTCATGCCGTTCTGCTTGGCGTAGTTGACGATGGCGTCCTGCTTGACCGCCCAGCGGAACGCTTCCTCCAGCTTGGCGATGACTTCCTTCGGCGCGTCGCGGCGGATGAGGACGGGCCACGATTCGGACAGCATGGGCATGTTCTTGGCGGCGGGATAGACTTCGGTGATGGCGGGGCAGACGATGCCTTTGCCGAGGTCAAGGGGGGTGTTCTGGTTCAGCCACAGCACCTTGACGTCGCCGTTCCTGGCGAAATCGATGCCGGCGTTGAAGGTGAGGATGCCGAGTTCGACCTCGCCCGCCATGACGCCGACGGTGACGGCGCGGTCGCCGTCGAAAGTGACGTAGTTGATGTCTTTCAGCCCGGCCAGCTTGGCGAACGCTTCCATGATGACGTGGGGGCCGTTGCCGAAGCCGGATACGCCGACGCTGGCTTCGCCCGCCTTGAGCTTGGCGAGCGCTTCGTCCAGCGTGTTGATGTTGGCTTTCGGGCTGGCGATCAGGGCGCAGGCGCCCTGGAAGGGGTACCAGCCGGTCCACTTCCACGGATAGGCGTTGGGGGCGGTGCCCTGGACGAGGAAGCCGCCGTAACAGCCGGTGCCGGTGGCGAACATGCTGTAGCCGTCGTTCGGCAGGCCCATGACGTGCTCGGCCGCCAAGGCGCTGGCGGCGCCGGGCATGTTGACGACATTGATGGTTTCGCCGAGATACTCCTGCAATTTCGCGACCAGGGGGCGGACCGAATTGTCAGTGCCGCCGCCGGCGCCAAAGCCGACAAACACGGTCGGCGTGCCTTTCGGCCACAACTTTTCACCCGCCTGGAGCGTCACCGCCATGGCCAGCAGCGCCACTGTCAGAAACATCGCGATCTTTTTCATGCCAGTTCCTCCCAAAGTGCGCCAAAGAATTGCCCTGTTTGTTCGCGTGCACAAGCGACGCGATGGTAATGCCGGAAATGAAGGTTGGGGTGCGAGTCGTGATTCAGGGGAAACAATGGTTCATTAAAACGTTTTCTTGGAATTTGTAAAGAGGGTGGCGAAAATAGCGGCCGGTTGCCCGGCCGCTATTTTGCACAAGAGTCTGTTCAGGATTTCGCGGCGGCGTCGGCAATTTTTTCCGGCGACAGGCCGTACTTTTCCAGCAATACTTTGTAATTCTGGGCCGATTCGCCGAACGTGTCCATCATGCCGATGCGGCGGAGCGGAATGGGGTTTTCCGACAGCGCTTCAAGAATGGCGGCGCCGAGGCCGCCGATGATGCTGTGCTCCTCGACCGAGACGATGCGCTTGCAGGAGCCGACGGCGGCGCGGACGGCGGCCGGGTCCAGCGGCTTGATGGTGGCGAAATTGACCACCTTGGCGTCGATGCCGCGGCCGGCCAGGATTTTCTTCGCCTCGAGGGAGGCGGCCAGCATATGGCCGCTGGCGCATAGGGCGATGTCCTTGCCGTCCGCCATGACGGTCGGCTTGCCGATTTCCAGGGGGGTGTCCGGGGTGGTGACGTCGGGGATTTCGTTCCGGTTGAGCCGCATGTAGCAAGGGCCGGGCAGGGCGACCATGGCGCGGATCGCTTTCCTGGCCTGCTGGGCGTCGGCCGGCGAGAAAATGGTCATGTTTGGCAGGACGCGCATGATGGCGACGTCCTCGAACGCCTGGTGGGTGCCGCCGTCGGCGAAGTCGGATAAACCGCAACTGGCGCCGACGATCTTGACCGGCAGTTTCGGCAGGCACACGGACTGGCGGATCTGCTCGAACGGGCGCCCGGCCACGAACACGGCGAACGAATTGCACACCGGAATCTTGCCGGCAAGCGCCAGGCCGGCGGCGGACGAAACCATGTTCGCTTCGCCGATGCCCATTTCGATGAAGTTCTCCGGCTTGCCCTTTTCCACGAAAGTCGACTGGGTGCCGGTGCACAGATCGGCGTCCAGGGCCACCACCCTGTTGTTTTCCTTGCATATTTCCAAAAGCTCTTTGCCATACGCTTCGCGCTGGCTGCTGACGGTCGTGCTCATCTATTAGTCTCCTCTTGGACAATGAATTTTTGTTTAAAATTGTAGATTGTAGATTTAAGATTTATTCTCGTGCAAGCGCACCTGTCAGGAATAAATCTTAAATCTACAATCTACAATCTTAAATTGTCTTTCCCCTACGCGTTGATCTCCGCCAGCGCCTTCCCGCGCGTCTCCTCGTCCATCGCCCGGTTGTGGTAGGCGTTGGTGTTTTCGGCGAACGAGACGCCCTTGCCTTTCACCGTCTTGGCGACGATGGCGACCGGCTTGCCCTTGACCTGATCGGCCGCGTCCAGGGCGTTGCAGATGGCTTCGATGTCGTGGCCGTCAATCTCGATGACATGCCAGCCGAAGGCGGCGAACTTGGCGGCGATGGCCTTGTTGTCGCCGACATTGTAGCGTTCGCAGACGCGGCCCATGGCGCTGATGCCGTTGGCGTCGATGAGGGCGCGGAGATGATCGAGCTTGTGGTGGGCGGCGGCGGTGGCGGCCTCCCAAATCTGCCCTTCGGCCAGTTCCGCGTCGCCGGTGATGACGTAGACGTTCCAGGGCGCGTTGTCCAGCTTGGCCGCCAGCGCCATGCCGACGCCCTGCGACAAACCTTGTCCGAGCGATCCGGTGGCGGCCTCGATGCCGGGCGTCTCCAGTTCGGGATGGCCC
>JAVBRW010000245.1:0-5504 GCA_031547475.1 Planctomycetota bacterium | reverse complement strand
GGGGGGGGGGGGGGGGTGGCGGGGGGGGTGCGGGAGCGCGTTCGTATACTCTGGCCTGCGTGTCGCGGCGCGGCGCCGCGACGGGGCGTTCGGTTTGCGGAGCGGGTTTCGGGTAATTGAATTCGGCGCTCACCGCATCGTCGATGATGAGGCCGGGAGCCTGGGTGATTTCGGCCGGATCATACAGTTGGCCATCGTCCTTTTGATCGGGCGTGTTGGCCTGTTTCGTCGATTTGGCCTCGAACCCGGGCGGCATTTTGCCTTTGGCGCGTTTAGCCGCCAGGATTTCGTAGAGCTCCAGTTTTTTACCTTCTCTCGCCATTCAGGCAGTGCTCCCGCATGAAAGATTGCGATCTTACCGGCCCGGGCGATGCATGTCAAGGAATAAAGGACGCCCGGAAATGCCGCCATCCATAAAAAACTGCGTACCGCCGGCAACCGGCGATACGCAATAAATGGCACGCTAGCGTTCCGAATGCCCGCACTGCGAACCCGCGCCGAAATGCCGGACTCATTCGGCTAAATGTTGTCTCCACCCGGAACGCCAGCAAAAGGGACTGTCATAAAGCATCTATTCTACATAGGCGGAAAAGTGTCGCGAATTTATCCGATCCCGCCGGATGCATTAGCTACCTTTCCTACCACTATTTTACCATGGTTTAACGGAAAAATCAAATCGCAACCACGTTTTTTTCGATAATTTTCTTGGATTTCCGGAACAGCTTGAAAGGATGGAGGTTGCGATATGACGGCATGGACGGAACCGGGGAGACTGTCAAAAAATTTAATGAATGGAAACGATGGTTTCGGGAAAGTGTGGGTAAGCGTGCCGCATTACGCGGGCGCTTTATACCAAAACCAATCCGCTTTGGGTATATGCGGCAACTTCCTTGCGTTCTGAAAGGGTATGCATGAAAGCGACGTATCCGCTTCTCTCCGAAACCCGGCTGGGGGGCGCGGCCAAAATATTTCTCCACTACGCCAGGGTGGAATGCGGCCTCGCGGACAATTCCATCGTCTCCTACGAACGCGATTTGCGCGCCTTCGCCGAATTCGTCGGCGCCGATCGGGAGGTGGATTCGATCACCGGGGACGATATAACCCGGTATATCGGCTGGATGGCTGATCGCGACCTGTGCCCCAAATCGCGCGCAAGGATGTTTGTGGCGCTGCGCTGCTTTTTTCGCTTCTGCCTGATCGAACGGTTTATCCGGACCGATCCGTCGCAATACGCGGATTGCCCGAAAGTATGGCGCCATTTGCCGAACGACTTGTCGCCCCGCGAAGTGGAGCGTTTGCTGGAGGCGGAATCGGGAAGCGATCCCCAGTCCATCCGCAACCGGGCCATTCTCGAAGTGTTTTACGCAACCGGCGCGCGGGTGAGCGAAGTGTGCGATTTGAAACTGTCGGACATCGATCTGAACGAGCGCACCATCCGCCTGTTCGGCAAAGGATCCAAACAGCGCATGACGCCGCTCGGCCGCGCTTCCATCGAGGCTGTCATCCGCTATCTCGACGGCCCCCGCGTCATTCTTCGCTGCCGCAGCCGCCTGGAGGGCGAACCCGACTGGCTGTTCCTTTCCCGCACCGGGCGGCGGCTTCTCCGGGAAAGCGTGTTCCGCCTGGTCAAGGCGGCGGCGCTGAAGGCGGGTTTGACCAAGAACGTCTATCCGCACCTGCTGCGCCATTCCTTCGCCACCCACATGCTCGAGGGCGGGGCGAATCTGCGCGCGGTGCAGATGCTTCTCGGGCACAGTTCCCTCGACACGACGGAAATTTACACGCATGTCCATCAGCCAAGGCTGGTGGAGGCGTACGGCACATTTCACCCGCGCGCCTGATTTTTTGCTGGCGCGAACTGCAATTTACAATTCATAATTGAACCGCTCGCCCCGGCGCGCGGTAAAGAGGTTTAATTGTGAATTGTGAATCGTGAATTGTGAATTTCATTGAGGACTGCATCCAATGGTTGAAAAACGCGTAGCCGTTCTGCCCGGGTCGTACGATCCGATCACCCTGGGCCATATGGACATTATCGAACGCGGCGCCGCCCTTTACGACGAACTGGTGGTCGCCGTATCGGAAAACCCGTCCAAGCGCCCGCTTCTTCCCATCGACGAGCGCCTCGATCTGATCCGCCGCCTGACCGAAAAGAGATTCACCAACATCAGGGCGGAGATGTTCACCGGCATGACCATAGAGTTCGCCAAGCGCATCGGCGCCTCGGTGATTTTGCGGGGCATCCGCACCTTCGCCGATTTCGAATACGAATTCCAGCTCGCCCTCGCCAACAAGCGCATCGGCCATATCGAGACCGTGTTTATCATATCGTCGGCCGAACGCTCGTTCATCCGCTCCTCCCTCATCAAGGAAGCGGTCGCGCTCGGCGCCGACGTGACGCCGTTCGTCCCCAAGGAGGTGGCGATGGCGCTGGAAACCCACATGCACCGCCTGCGCCGCATGACCAACCGCTCCTTCGTCGGCCTTGACGGCGACGAAACGCCGGACATAGGGAAACACGGGACAGGGCTGCGGGGCGAGGCGGTGGAGTAACTGCATTCAAATTCAAATGAGGAATCCCCGTGCGAATAGGCATACTCGGCGGCACCTTCAATCCGCCGCACCGCGGGCATTTGGCGCTGGCGCGGACCGTGCTGGACTTGGCGCTGGCCGATTCGGTCGCGCTGATTCCGGCCGCCCTTCCGCCGCACAAGGCGAAGCCGGTCGAAGTCGATCCGGCCACCCGCCTGGCCATGACCCGCTTGCTGGCCGAAAGCGATGCGCGACTGCGGGTCGACGATATCGAATTGCGCCGCGACGGCCCCAGCTTCACCATCGACACGGTGCGCGAGCTGTCCGCCAGCAACCCGGGCGACACGTATCGCCTCATCATCGGTTCCGATCTGGCCAAAACATTCGCGACCTGGCGCTCGTTCCGCGAGCTGCTGGAACTGGCGCCGCCGCTGGTGGCCGAACGCCCCGACTGGCAGTTCGCCCATGACGCCGCCGCTGACTTTCCCGGCATGTCCGACCGCGAGCGGAACGTGGTTCTGCAAGGCCGCTTCCCCATGCGGCACCTTCATGTCAACAGCACCCTGGTCCGCGAGCTGATCGAAAACGGCGCCGACGACAACGCGCTCGCGGCATACCTTACCGAGCCGGTCCTCGCTTTCATCCGCTCCAGACGGTTGTATGCCGATTGGGACTGACATTTGTCCAAATCTCCATCGGCAATTCGCTGTGAATCGTTCCCTGAACGACGGGAAGCGAACCGCTTTGTGACACGCAATAGGTGAGCGGCCAGACACTGCCAACGCAGAAGCATTGCCCGTAGCATCCGCGCCCGGCTTGTCGTGCGCCGGGTGCGGTTTTTATTGCAATGAACGCAACGCCGCCGCTTTTGTTGGTTACAAAAGGGGGAAATGAAGTACACTGTCCACCCCGGACATTTCATCATGATGGAGGATTCGCCATGGTAACCCAAAGACGATTTCTACTGTATGCCGCCGCCCTGGTCATGGCCGGCGTGATGGGCGCGGCCTTTGCCCAGGAACGCAACCTGCCCGTCGATCCCGACTGCCGCCGCTACGGCGATCGCGCCTGTCCCGAGGCAAACGGGGGCTGGGACAACCTTTATTCGGATTCGGGCCAGGACGCGCAACCCTATCCGTATTACTACCAGCCCAACCCGTCTTATTACGCTTCTCCGCCCCAATACCACGGCTATCCGTATTGGGACAGCTATCCCGACTACTATTATGGAAACTTTCCGGGCGTCGACATCGATGTGGGCGTCAACTGGCCGACCCGCGACATGCCGCGCGATCCGCCGCGCAACCTGCCTGTCGATCCCGGCTATCACCGCTACTACAACCAGAAATACAGCGATCAGGAAATCCGGCAATACGGCTTGATGCCGTAAGGAAAATTCGCGATTCATTCTTCATGGTGCACAATTCATGAGGTATAATTGTGCATCGTGATTTTGTTTTGTGAACAGTGGAAGGGGGTGTCAATGCAGCCGCAAGTCGCCTTGATAATGGGCAGTTACTCGGATTTCCCGAAACTCGAGACCGCCATGGCGGTGTTCAAGGAATTCGGGATCAGCTACGAAACCAGGGTCATGTCGGCCCACCGCACGCCCGACGTGGTGGCGGAATACGCCAAGAACGCCGAAGCCAACGGCATAAGGGTGATCCTTGCCGCCGCCGGCGGCGCCGCGCATCTGCCCGGCGTTATCGCGGCCTACACCATCCTGCCGGTCATCGGCATACCCATCGCTCTCCAGGGCGGCCTCGGAGGTCTCGACAGCCTGCTGTCGATGGTCCAGATGCCGGGCGGCATTCCGGTCGCCACCATGTCGTCGAATTCCGGCGGCCCCGAAAACGCGGCGCTTATGGCAATCGCCATCCTTGCCCTGAACGACGCCACCCTTGCCGAAATGCTCAAAACCTACCGCCGCCGCATGGCGGACAAGGTGACGGAACGCGATGCCACCCTCCAGTGGAAACTCCGCACCAAGGACCAGGAAGAAAACAGGGCGTAGATCCGAAAATAATTCGAAAAAAAGTGGCCGCCCGGCGTCGGGGCGGCCACTTTTTTGTGCAACGACTTTGTATCGAACGAGATAAAAATTTTCGAGTCATAAAACATTAATCGTGACAATTAAAAATAATGGAAGTTGGAAACAAAGGAACGAAAGAATGAGGGAAAGATGATGAAAACTTGAAGCAACGCTTAGCGATTGGCATCGTTAAACGCAACACATCGGGCGAAATACCGCCCATCTCATGAGGAGATATGCCATGTTTACTATGAGGAAATTCCTATCGGGTGCTTCGGCACTGGTCCTGACCGGTTTTATCATGCTGCCCCAGGCGTTCGCGCAGGAAAGGAACATGCCGGTTGACAACGGCTTCTTGGATGCGGGCGACGTACAGTACGCTTTGCCGCCTTCGGCCGATACCGGTAGCGGCGGCGCGATCATCTCCACCACGGATTTGGCCAGTGCGGGCCCGAACCTGCCGGTGGACGAAAGCTTCCTGGAGGCGGGCGACGTGCAACTTTCCGTCCCGCCCGATGAGCAGCCCGACTATATCGCTTACGCGGGGCAGATGAATACTCCGGGCGACCTGATTACTCCGTCCCGCAACCTGCCCGGCAACCCGTTCGGTGCGATTGGCGGCTAAGGCGGCGGTTTTAAGCAACCCGGCAGTCGGTGCCGCTGAATGATAATCGTTTTTCCCGGAAACAGGAATGCCCTGTTTCCGGGATTTTTTTGAGATATGCCCAAAGCGAATTGGTTTTGGGTATATGCTATTCCACCCCGTTGGGGAAAATCACCACCTTGACCGCGTTTTCCCTGCGGTTGACGAAGGTGTCGAGCGCTTTGGCGAAATCCTCGAGCGGGAAGCGGTGGCTGATCAGATCCTTCACCCGCAGCTGTCCCGTGCTCATCAGGTTCAGTACTTTCAGGCTGACGTTGGCGTTGGCGCGCGAGCCGA